>CALMXV010000399.1 GCA_937871155.1 uncultured Taibaiella sp.
CAATCCTATCCCACCAAGACAATTCTTAACTACCTTAAGTTATACGTTCTAATCTATCACTAGGGAATCTCAAAAGCTCACTCTCACTACGGAGTGAGTTTTTTGTTGTACGCCAATTCTACTTTGGTATATGAATTCAGTATTCTAATCAAGAAGTAAAATAAAGAGTAACGAAACCCCTACGAACAACAACATTCTCCAAAATCACTAATTTGCATTACAATTTTTGTAACCATCTTTTAGGATAAACACCTAACGATACATGAGCCAAAACATTATTATATCCCTATTACCGGAACAAGCCAATGAGGCTACTTTTATTCTTCAAGCCATTCATCATGCAACAGGCATTCCTTTAGGAAAGATTAAAGACTATAAAATTTTAAAACGCTCTATAGATGCGAGAAGTCGTGTTCCTAAAATCGTTTTGCAAATTGCCTTTGTTACAGGCACAGTCCCATTAGAAACTACCGACTTTAACGTGGACTGGAACAATGTTACCAATGCAAAGCCGATATACATTATAGGTGCCGGACCTGCGGGTATGTTTGCTGCCTTGCATTGTATTGCTTTAGGCAGAAAGCCAATTTTGATAGAACGAGGTAAAGATGTACGAAGCAGAAGAAGGGATTTAGCAGCAATCAATAAAGAAGGCGTGATGAACGCTGAATCTAATTATTGCTTTGGAGAAGGGGGTGCCGGTACGTATAGCGATGGCAAACTTTATACAAGGGCTACCAAACGTGGTGATGTGCAACATATCTTAAAGCTATTTGTACACTTTGGTGCTGATGAAAACATCTTAATAGATACCCATCCTCATATTGGTACTAATAAATTGCCAAAGATAATCGCAACCATGCGTGAGCAAATAATTGCTTGCGGGGGTGACGTATATTTTGACAAAAAACTCACCGACATCTTAATCTCTAACCAAGCTATAAAAGGGATTGTATTAAACGGCAATGAAACGATAGCTTGCGATTCGTTACTGTTGGCTACGGGTCATTCTGCAAGAGATATTTTCGAGTTGTTACACCGAAAAAATATTTTTATTGAGTCGAAGCCCTTTGCTTTAGGAGTAAGAATAGAACATCCTCAAGCTTTAATTGATAGTATCCAATATAAATGCAGTATAAGAAATGAGTTCTTGCCACCGGCTAGTTATTCTTTAGTAACCCAAGCAGAAGAGCGAGGTGTATTCTCTTTTTGTATGTGCCCTGGAGGAATCATAGCACCGGCAGCTACCTCGTCTCATGAAATAGTAGTAAATGGATGGAGCCCTTCAAAGCGCAACAATCCCTTTGCCAACTCAGGTACTGTGGTTGCAGTAAATGAACAAGACTATGCTCGATATGGATTCACTGGATCCTTAGCAGGTATGCACTATCAGCAAATGGTAGAACAACGGGCGTACCAATCAGGTGGTGGCCGTTTAGTAGCACCTGCCCAACGCATGGATGATTTTATCAATCATAAAAACTCCTCTACCCTTCCATCTTGCTCTTATCTACCAGGGATAACAGCGGTATCCTTAAAAGATGTATTACCTAGAGAAGTAAGCACTGCTTTACATCAAGCTATAAAAGATTTTGGCAAAAAAATGAAAGGCTATTATACAAGAGAAGCGGTACTTGTAGCCACTGAAAGCCGAGA
>CALMXV010000400.1 GCA_937871155.1 uncultured Taibaiella sp.
AATACAGCATGGACATCAGATTTAAAAAACATACAAAACCTTTCAGTAGCTGAATACTTGACACTGAATACACGCTATGGGCTATTCTTAGCTAATACCATCAACGATTTTATCGAAAGACATGCTATCATTCATCAAGTAGATTTTATCGCGAGTCATGGGCATACTGCCTATCATGATACGGCACAAAACACCTCTGTGCAACTTGGCTGCGGTGCCACAATTGCTGCTCATACTCAAATTCCTGTTATCAGTGAATTACGTGCTATGGATGTAGCTTTAGGTGGCAAAGGAGCGCCTATTGTTCCTATTGGTGACCAATTACTTTTTAGCAATTATGATTATTGGTTGAATATTGGTGGTATTGTAAACATCTCTTTAAAGAAGGGAAATAGTATTCAGGCTTTTGATGTATGTGCAGGCAATCAAATACTCAATGCTTTAGCAGAAAAACTCGGACAAGAGATGGATTATGAAGGCAAAATTGCTAGAAAGGGTAGCTTATTACAAGGCGTTTTAGCAAAACTTAATCAACAAAACTATTTCCACCAAGCCCCACCGAAGTCCTTAAGTAATGAAGCCGCTCAACAACTAGCATTCCCAACATTATTTGAATCTGCTTATGCTTTAGAAGACTTGATGCATACGTATGTGAGGCATATTGTAGAGCAAGTAACTATGATTATTCGAAACAACCCTGCTACAAATGAAAAGGTACAGTTACTATTAACTGGAGGTGGAGCGTTCAATTCGTTTTTGGTAGAACAATTGACCGCTTCATTAGCAGATGAAAAGGTAACAGTAATAGTTCCGGATGCTACCACAGTAAAATTTAAAGAAGCCGTAGTAATGGCTTTAATCGGGGCCTTACGTTGGAGGGAAGACATCAATGTATTAGCCTCCGTAACCGGCGCTACACGCAGCTCTATTGGTGGAGCCTTGTGGATGGGAAGACAGTAAGGATGTACTATCTTCATAAAACATCATTTTGTCATCAGTAAAAAGATTCCTTATGAAAATAACTTTCGACAACTACTTTCAATGCTCCACTGGAAATTTCACTAAATGTGAACAACCACCCGATAAAGAACCTGATTTTATTTCCACTGATAATAGTAAATATTGGCATGATTACGAAAACGAAACTATCTACCGAGAAAGCAACCATTGGGGCAGTGCTATAAATTGCAATTGGCGATTAGATAATCATTCCGTTAATCGTAAAATCAACGAAAGATTTGTGGGGAAAATACACTTGTCAAAGCTTAAGTTTAATTTCAGTCAGGTAACACAACTAAAAAAGATGCTTGGGATGCTGCCTATCGAAGCAAGAAATGAGATTTTTAAATCTTTTGAAAATGAAGATTAACCTTGTAAAACCTATTGGATTTTAATAGGAATAAAAAAAGCAGCCACCGAAGTAACTGCTTGATTTTAAGGCGCTCCCCTTGCCTGACTTGAACAGGCGACCCTCTGATTAACAGTCAGATGCTCTAACCAACTGAGCTAAGGAGGAGTGTTCCTTGTTTTTGGGATTGCAAAGATAGTCAGGATATTTAATTGTCAAAATATTTTTTTCAATTTTCTCCTAAAAATTTGAAGTTTTTTATCACCAAACGTACATCATTAAAAACATTGTAATACAAGGCATATTCTACATCAAGTTTCTCTTTTAATACTTGACTTGGGGTTACTCCGGCAACCTTGTTATAGGTTGGTAAAACAGCTGCTTTTAAGACGGGTAGCTTCTCCGCATGTTTGGTAGTACTATACCCTACCCATGTTCGCTTCCCCACTAAGACTTGCCAGGTATTCCGATACATTTTTGCAGCCTTATTTTTAAAAAGAAGAATAGGCAATAAGGCTATCAGCACCAACGAAAACCCAATGTCAAAAATTCGTTTGTTTCGTACATGATAGCTATGGGATAGATTGTATTTTGGAGCAGTCACATAAATATCTCCGGAGGTATGACGCGAATTACTACCTACAAAACCAAGACTACCGGCTAAGTGAATTTTGTATTCATAAGCCTCACCACAGGCTTGCATCATACTAAAAATATCTTTGTATGCTAAATGATCAGCATTAAAAACCACTTCTTGTATGCCAGACTGGTAAAGCGTTTCAGGCAATTTAGCTTTTGTTTGTAACGCTTCTTGTCCATCGTCATCAATACTAATTCTTCCAAACAACTGGAGCGGGTAATTGGTTGTTTGCATCAACTTAGCAGTGGCTATAAAGTTAGCCTCATTAGCTACCACAGTGGTTTTTTTAGAAATTCTATCGTAGGGTATGTACTTCAAGATTTTAAAATAATGAAGGATGCGATGCATCAGTACCATTAAAACAGTACCCAATATTGCTGTAGAAAATATGATGGAACGTGAGTAACGAAACTCAGTTTGCAACAAACCATAATAAGCTACAGCAAGGATAGTACCTATCGCCATACCTCTAATCACACGAATAGGATGATAAGAAATCTCATAAACCCCATTGAGATACATACTGCCCAACCATAAAAGCAAATACATAGGAAGCGTGATAACCAAGGCTAGTGGTTTTATTTCTGTATAGCCTTTAATATCGAATAAGTACACATCTTTCACCAGCCAGAATACGGCACTCAATAAGACCATATCCAATAATGGCATCTTGATAATCGACAAAAAGTTTTTAAATAACATAATCATCGCTCGTAACACAATGCCTACATTGATAAATAAAGTAAACATCTTTGCTTGGGCTACGGGATAGTTTTTCTTCACGAACAACGACAACGCTTCATTAAAAATCCTAACATAGGACAAAGTAGTTTTCTTAGTACTTTCTCCTTTATAATGGATGATGCTTGTCTGCGGAAAATAAATATTTTGATACCCTGCTTTTTGAATTCTATAGGACAAGTCGATATCTTCTCCATACATAAAAAAGTCTTCGTCGAAAGCTACCTTTATCTGCTCCAAAACACTTGTCCGAAGCAGCATACAGCATCCCATCAATACATCTACAGGGGCTGTTTCGTTTTCACCTATATGCACAGCATAATATTTATTGAAATAGGGAGAGCGAGGGAACAGTTTATGAATCCCTGTTGTTTTATAAATGGCTACCGACAACGATGGAAAAGACCGTTTACTTTCAGGAGAAAATTGCCCCTTGCCATCCAGCAACTTCGGACCCAAGCACCCTGCTTGTGGATGTGCCTCCATATAGGCAACTGACAATTCAAAAAAATCTTCCGGAAGCACGGTATCCGGGTTAAGAAAAAGTAAGTACTCCCCTTGGGCTATTGCCACCCCTTGATTGTTAGCTTTACCAAAGCCACAGTTCACTTGATTTGCTATTAATTTCACTTTAGGAAACTGCTGCTTCACCATCTCCACACTTCCGTCGCTTGATAGATTATCCACCACGATTACCTCGCCACTACACCGTTCCAATGCTCTGAAAACAGAATGTAAACACACTTCCAGAAAATACTGAACATTATAGTTGACAATAATAACGGAAACCTTCATGTGCTTTATCGCGTGCTAACTTTATTGCAAGATAATGGGTG
>CALMXV010000401.1 GCA_937871155.1 uncultured Taibaiella sp.
TGCTATTGAAAAAGATAGTTCTTTAATTAAGGAGCTTGCACAAGCCACTAAAGAGGCGATAGCAAATAATTGATTTGGTTTAAAAAAATATTCGTCTTACCTTTGCAATCCTTTTTTAAATATAGCATAAAAGCTACTTAAAGCATACAACAATGAAACGTACATTTCAACCAAGCCGCCGTCGTCGTGCAAACGTACATGGATTTCGCAAGCGTATGGAAACTGCGAACGGACGTAAAGTATTAGCTTCTCGTCGTGCCAAAGGCCGTCATAAGTTAACAGTTTCTGACGAGCGTCGTCTGAAATAAGACCTTCCAAAATCCACTGCTATCCTATGACGCAGAGGGAACCATATACGCCTGCTCCTGTTCGTCATACCTTAAAAGGCCATGAACGGCTCAAGCTAAAAAAACAAATAGATACGCTTTTCTCCTTGGGGAAAGCGTATTCTGTTTTGCCCATTACTATCAAATACCTTGTAACTACACGCTCTTCACTCGATCAGCCAAGAGTGCTGACTGGTTTTACAGTACCTAAAAAACGATTTAAAAGAGCCGTGAAACGTAATCGTATAAAACGATTGATGCGAGAAGCTTGGCGAATACATAAAGCTGAAATTCGAACCTCTACTGAAAATCAGCAACTACATGTTTTTCTTATCTATACCGGTACCGAACTACTTAGTTTTAATGAAATCGAAACAGCAATTCTTAAATCCATTGAAAAGCTAAATTCAGTATTGTTATGAAAGCACTCTTTTCTTGGATATTAATTGGCTTGGTTCGTTTTTATCAAACAGCAATCTCTCCATTTTTAGGTGCCAAATGCAGATATACTCCTACTTGCTCCGCTTATGGTATTGAGGCTATAAAGAAACACGGCCCATTAAGAGGATTTTGGTTGGCAATAAAACGAATATTGTCTTGCCATCCTTGGGGTGGTAGTGGCTACGACCCAGTGCCTTAATCTTATAAATACCTCATGCGTATTTCAAAGGTTTTCAAGAAGCGATTAAATATTCAAAATAGCTTTCTCCTATGCGTTTCATAGCGTATTATTGCACATCGTTTATAAATGACTACACCATCAGAACATATTGAGCTTTCTATAGTCGTACCCGTTTTTAATGAGGAACAGATAATTGAAGCATTGGTACAACGCATGGTAGCAGCAGCTAAAGCTATTACTCCGGCGTATGAAATCATTTTTGTAAATGATGGAAGTAGAGATGGAAGTCTTAAAAAACTTAAAGCTGCTTGTCAGGATAATTCCAGACTGCAGTACCTCAGTTTTTCCAGAAATTTTGGCCACCAAATAGCTATCACCGCAGGTATGGACTATACCAAAGGCGATGCCATTGTAACGATTGATGGCGATTTACAAGACCCTCCGGAGCTGATACCTGAAATGTATGAACAGTACAAAAATGGGTATAAAGTAGTGTATGCAAAACGGCATAAACGTAAGGGGGAAAGCTTTTTTAAGCTTATTACAGCAAAGGCTTTTTATCGAATCATGGCACGATTGGTGTCTTTTGAAATTCCACTGGATGTAGGTGATTTCAGACTTATAGGTAGAGATGTATTAGAATATCTAAAGACGATGAAAGAGCCGGATAAGTATATCCGAGGCCAAATTGCTTGGTTGGGTTTTAAAAGTACTTATGTTATGTTTGACCGTGATGAACGAAAATTTGGGAAGACCAACTACCCATTCAAAAAAATGTTGCGCTTAGCGTTTAATGGTATTACTGCATTTTCTGATTCACCGTTGAAAATAGCCATGACCTTGGGTTTCACGGTTTGTATTATTTCTTTTTTACTGCTAATTTATACGGTACTCGTCTTTATTTTTGAGAGAGAATTAGTATTACCGGGATGGGCATCTATCATTGTGAGCATTACTTTCTTAGGAGGTGTACAATTGCTTTGTTTAGGGATGATAGGAGAATACATTAGTAGAATTATCAACAATGTAAGAGAGCGTCCACTTTATGTTATCGACCAAGCATCTGAATCTATCAAAGAAGACGCTATTCAAAAATAAAATGCTCCGCAAGTTATTTTTATAAATATTTAAACGATGCCGTCCTACTAGTTTCATTATGCCATTTCAATACTAAGTTTTAATCTCCGCAAACTAAGATGTACTTTTGCGCTGTTTATTTAAAATACAAGCAGAACAAAACAATTAATATACACATGAAGAACACTCCTTTTACCGAAAAGCATATTGCCCTTGGCGCAAAGATGGCTGAATTTGCTGGCTACAACATGCCTATTTCTTACAGCAGTATCAATGAAGAACACCATACCGTAAGACAAAATGCTGGTGTATTTGATGTAAGCCATATGGGTGAGTTTTTACTAAAAGGGCCTCATGCTTTAGACCTTATTCAACGTACTTGTAGCAACGATGCATCCAAACTTACAGCCGGTAAAGCACAATATACTTGCTTACCCAACGAGCAAGGCGGTATTGTAGATGACTTGATTGTATATTGTATTCAGGAAAATGAAGAATATTTATTAGTTGTGAATGCAGCAAACATTGATAAAGATTGGAATTGGATAAGCAAGTATAATACTAAGGGTGTGGACATGAAAAATATTTCTGATGATTATGGTTTGTTGGCTATTCAAGGACCTAATGCTATGAAGTATATGCAAGAG
>CALMXV010000402.1 GCA_937871155.1 uncultured Taibaiella sp.
AATTGATTATAACACCCTTTTACAAAAAGTAGTGATCGTATCCGGAGATACTCCACCTTACGGATATATAACTGCAGCCTCAAAACCGCAAGAAAAAGATGGCTGGAAAATCATCAAACTTGAAAATGGTGTGTTATATACTGAAGGCAGTACACAACGTAATTTTGAATTATCCTTACGTGATGATGAGCTTCTAGTAAAAGAAGATGGAATTACTTACTTTCTAAAAATATTCAACGACAACTAAAGTAAACTGATTAGGGTTTTGAATTCTTAATCTGTGGTTGTTGGCATAAGCATACTTTCAAAGCGAGGACATTTAGTTTTTTCCATAGCCCAAAGTCCCTTTGTCAATGAACCTCTTGTATAAACTGATATTTCAACACCCCCTACACCATTGCTGGCTGTGCGTAAACTTGAGGTATTATAATCGTATGAAATAGTAAAGGAGTATTTTTTATAATCAAGTTTTATAGTAGGAATCATAGCGTCATTAAAGCGGTAAAATAGCCCACCATAAATAGCAAAAACAGAATTCATAGAGGCATCATATTTTCTCCAACTCAACAAGCCACCCACAATAGTTTCTGTATAAGTTCCTTGTTTAGAATAATTGCCATGAGCTGTAAATCCTACCGTAGGGCTAATGGACCAATAAAAGCCAAGGTTACCATTCCACTTAGTATTTAAGCGTACAAAGCTTTCATTTTTATTAAAGGCGGCTTTGGGTTTATTAATATGGTATGCGGCAGCACCGATGTAGTAGTTGATATTATTCTGACTACCCATAGAACTATTAAAACTTACACCGGCTCCTACATCAATATAATCCAGTTTTACATTATTGATATTCTCTCCGCTAGAGCTTCCAGGGTTATAGCTTCCTCCACTATACTGTGAGGAAAACTTCATTTTACTTGGATCCACAGAACGCTGAATATATCCCACTGCAAAACCTGCTGAAAGATAAGAGTGATGCTTATCTTCAAGAGACTTGTTATAGTTTAAAGCCGGATAGATTTGTGTACTATTAAAGTTGATACTTCCTGCGTGGTCATAAGTAAGGGTGGCGCCTACACTTAAGAAATCTCCATTTTCTTGGCTTACAGGAATTCGTATTTCACCGGATACCAACCCTGTTTGAAAGGGTACGGAGATTGTACTCCATTGATTTCGATAATTGAAGCCATATTTATAATCTCCACTAAAAATTCCTACAAGAGCAGGATTTCGTAGTATGGCATTTTCATAAAATTGTGAAAAGTGGATGTCTTGAGCAGTAGCTTGATTACTGAAAAAAAGTGAGCTACCGGAAATTAAAAGTACGGTTAGAATTTTTTTCATGTTGTTTAGTTTTATAGTTTTCATGTTATCTATAGAGCGTTACATCCCCTTTCTGTTGTACGTTTTGTCCGTTGATACAAATAGCATCTACCACATAAACATACACATCCGGTTTTAAAAGTTCTCCTTTGTATTTTCCGTCCCAGCCAAGTCCTTCAATATTAGCATTGAAATTTTGAGCTTCAAATACTTTTTCTCCCCAGCGGTTATAAATTCTAAAGCTCTTGACTGATAAAATTCCATTGCCTTGTGGATACAATCTGTCGTTAATGCCATCTCCATCGGGAGTAAAGGTATTCGCTACAAAAATCACGGTTCTTTCACAAAGCAAATTTATCGTAACATCATCCTTAGCCTTACAACCAAATTGATTGGTAACTGTTACCGTATAGGTGGTGGTTTCGTTTGGTGTAGCAATTGGGTTTTGACAGGAGGTACAACTCAAGGTGCTTTCAGGTGTCCAAGCAAATTTCGTAGCATTGGTCACTGTCGCATAAAGCATTATAGAAGCACCGGATAAGATAGTTTGATCTTCACCGGCATACACGGTAGGTTGTGGTCGAATACCAACGACAACATAACCCGAATCTTTAAAACAAGTTCCTTGATGAATAATCACTTTATACCACATATTCTCATCTGGAGAAGCAATAGGATTAGAAATGGTAGGATTGTTCAAATACTTAGTAGGTGTCCAAAAGTAACTATCTCCTCCGGAAGCATTTAACTGTACCGATTCGCCTTTACAAACGGTATCACCGGGTCCAATAAAAATGGGTTGTTTCTCTATTACGTTTATGGTAATACTATCTGAATTGACACAACCAAAAGCATCTGTACCAACAACTACATACCTAAAAGTATCTGGTGGAGAAGCTATAGGCGATGAACAGAAATAACATGATAAATATTGTAGTGGTGTCCAACTATAACTATTAGCTCCTGTAACTTGTAGTCCCACAGATTGTCCTTCACAGATTGTTTGATCTGGGCCAGCACTTACATTGGGCAATGGAAGTACTGTTACCAATACGCTATCCGTATTTAAACAATTATTAGCATCAGTACCTGTAAGAATATAGGTAGTTGTATTGGTCGGCGATGCTATGGGATTAGAGCATGTAGTACAACTCAGACCAGTAGCTGGACTCCATACATAATTAACAGCCCCAGAAGCCTGAAGTTGCGTATTCTTTAAACTACAAATGGTTTTATCAGGCCCTGCATTTACTGGTGGCAATGGATTGACGATAACGGTAACTTGAGCTGTATCCATACATCCATTAACATCTGTACCTATAACCGTATAGGTCGTAGTGCTTGTAGGAGAAGCAGAAGGATTAGAACAATTTGTACAGCTTAATCCAGTAGCAGGAGACCAGATATAGGTTGT
>CALMXV010000403.1 GCA_937871155.1 uncultured Taibaiella sp.
CAGCAGCAGTAGTCGCGCCTCCTTTCTTTTTGATGGTACTGCTTATGGTACAAGTCTTTTTGTTGAAGTCTATTTTCTGAATTCTACTGACTCCCATAGGTTGATTGTTTTCATCATTATAAAGGAGGTAATAATCTTCGCCAGCTCGCTCTCTTTTTTTATACGCTAGAATCCATTGTTGCTGTTTCGCGACATCCGCATCAAGGGTAAGCATATATTTAGTACGGATAGGGTCAGCACGCAAAGAGAGGATGAATGCAGCATCTTCTACCTGCACTAGCCTTACCTGTAAACCATATTTAGTTAAGTTGAAATTTTCAGACAGAATCATCGTGGATAATAGTTTTTGGGTTGGTCGAGTGTGCTATTATACTAATTCGTAAGCCTTCAAATATTCTGTTATAGTTTCCTGTGTATTAAACATCAGTACATCAATCATAGAAAGGTCGGATATAAATTCATGGTTGAATTGAGGGTATTGAATTGGTTTGGATTTTAAAAATTGAAGGTTGATTTGGGCTTCAAGAAATTTTTCTTTTTGATAAAGAGTTTGTCCTTTGATAGGATTGATATACTCAAAAGCATTAAGCTGCTTGCAGAGGTAAAGTATTTTTTCCACTTTCCCTGAAGGCAATGTACTAACTATTGTCGAGGCAGTTTTGAATTCCTTCTTAATAGAAAGGAGTTCGAAAGTTTGTTGGACACTATACATAGCAAGCTCACTGATTCGTTCGGTTTTATTGTTGAGAATAGTTTCCAATAGAGAGAAGATTGTATCAAGGTAGGGTGCATTTTTGTATGCTTGAATAATTGTTTTCAAGAACTTAGTTTTCCATTGTGGATAGGCGTTCTCATCTATAAAAGTATCCTTGATTAATTTGTTTTGGGATACATTCACAAGTGGTATGGTAAATAAAAAATCTTGTTGTTGCACTAGTATTCGATTCCTGTTAATCCATCCTTTTTTAATGAAATGGACTTGATCGAAAAATAAAAAAGTATCTACGGCATTTACTAACTGAAAGTATCCTAGATAAGGCATAAAATATGGCTGCATGATAGCAACTTTCATCTATGAAGTAGCCTTTATAAGGTTGCAAATTGTAACGATAGTTTGTTCTTCAAGTTCAGGATAGATAGGTAAGCAAAGCACTGAATTAGCTAGCTTGTGAGCTTCTTGTAAGTTTTCTTTATTAGAAGTTGGCAGCTGTTGGTACATCGAGAATTCACTAATCAATGGAAAGAAATAACGTCTTGCGAAAATGTTTTGAGCTTTTAGTTTTTCATAAAGCGAATCACGACTACATCCATAATTCGGTTCATCGACAAATATGGGGAAATAAGCATAGTTAGCTACTGTGTCATCAGCAGCAGATGGCATCAATCGAAGGCCTTTAATATCAGTCAATAATTGTGTGTAGCGAGTTGCAACCTGTTGGCGCTTTAGTATATTTTCTTTTACATGGTTTAGTTGTACTAAACCTAATGCTGCTTGTACTTCATTCATTTTAGAATTAATACCGGGCATCATTACGGTTGTTTCATCGGCAAAGCCAAAGTTTTTTAGATAATCTATTTGTTTTTTAGTGGAGGCGTCATGACAGATAATAGCACCACCTTCAAGCGTGTTAAACACTTTGGTAGCATGAAAACTAAGCACAGAAACATCTCCATAATTAGCGATGCTTTTTCCTAGATGAAGCACACCAAAACTATGGGCTGCATCATAAATTACTTTTAGCTGATGTGCTGAAGCAATTGTATTTATTTTTTCAATTTCACAAGGATTGCCATAGGTATGAACGGGTAATATAGCCGTTGTAGCTTTTGTAATTGCTGCTTCTATTTTTTCGGGATTTAAATTACCAAAGACAGGGTCAACATCTACAAAGACAGGGTTAATATTGTTCCATAACAAGCTATGCGCTGTTGCTACAAAACTGTAGGGTGTAGTGATGACATCGCCGGTTATGTGAAGCGCTTTTAAAGCTGTTAGCAAAGCTAGAGTGCCGTTTGCCATCAACGAGAGGTAGGGCACTTGTAAAAAAGCAGCCAATTCATTCTCAAATTGTTTATGAAAGGGACCATTATTCGTAAGAATTTTATGCTTCCATATCTCTTGCAAATAAGGTAATAACTCTTCTAACTCTGGCAAACTTGGTTGGGTTACATAGATGGGTTTGTTCATTTCTTATTTCTTAAAGAAAGTTTTTCAATGAGTATATTTTTTAAGAATAGATAATCTCTAAATTTTGTCAACTCACAAAACAGAAAAATAAAAGTAGCACCAAACAATACTTGAATGAGTAATAGCCATAGATAGCTTAAAGGCAATAGAAGCCCTAATAAATAGATACTAATACCCATCAAAAGAGACAGTCCTAAAGAAGGTAGAATATCGGATAGCTGATGAAGAAATGAATAACCAATA
>CALMXV010000404.1 GCA_937871155.1 uncultured Taibaiella sp.
TAAGCTGGAAGTGGACTTACACCAGCTTACTAAAGAGCAGTTTGAGCATTTGCCTATCCCATACATGAAGCGTTTTAGCTTTATCTATGATAACTTAGATACTACTGAAGGAGGTACTATTTTTCTTCCATTTTATTTTACCGAAACCATTTCTGATTACTATTTTCAGCAGCGTCCC
Organism: uncultured Taibaiella sp.; assembly: GCA_937871155.1. Lineage (GTDB taxonomy): Bacteria > Bacteroidota > Bacteroidia > Chitinophagales > Chitinophagaceae > JAFIGV01. The sequence continues at coordinate 179 of CALMXV010000404.1, forward strand.
AATCGCCAGCGAGAGTTTATAAAAGCAGTACAAACAAAAGGAGTGCAGAATGAAAGCATCACACGTATTTTGGGCAACATGTATCAAAAGGTTAATGTGTATGACAACTTCATTAAAGTGTTTGATAAAAGCTTTGTAAGCCCTATTAGTAATCAAGGATTGTTTTATTATAAGTATAAAATAAAAGATACACAGACAGCGTATGGATACAATATCATCTTAGTGCAGTTTGCTCCGAAACGAAGTGGGGAGAACTGCTTTACCGGCGACTTTTGGGTAGTGGATAGCATTTTTGCCTTGCAACGAATTTCTATGCAGATATCCAAAAATGCCAATGTAAACTGGGTAAATGCAGTGAATTTCTATAAAGAATTTGCCCCTGTTGAAAATGCCAATTGGTTCCCTATCAAAGAAAAATCTATCGCTGAATTTGCACCAACAAATAGTGCTAAGCTACCGGGTTTTATAGGAAGAAAAACAACCTCTCACCGAAAGATACTGGTTGATGATACGGCAGTCTCCTCTGTGTTGAATGATAAAAAATATAAAGTGGATGTTATCATTACCGATACTGCGTATTTACACAATGATGATTATTGGGAGGTAGCCAGACATGAACTGCTCAATAAAAATGAGAAGGCGATTTATAAAATGATAGACACCTTAGAAACATTGCCAGTGTTTAAACGTTATAAAAACATCATCAAATTTTTTGCTTCGGGTGTTAAAGATGTTGGGCCTTTTGAGCTGGGACCTTATTGGTATGTGTATAGCAGTAATGCGATAGAAGGTCAACGGTTACGCTTTTCTTTTGGAACAAACACTAAGTTGTTTAAAAATGTTTATTTCAATGGCTATGTGGCTTATGGAATCAAAGATGAACGCTTGAAATATAAGGGCGCTGCCTTGTGGTTGCTTGATAGAAGTCCGAGAATGTATTTATATGGCTCATATTCTCATGACATAGACCGCACCACCAATTACTATGACGAAGTAAGTACCGATAATTTATTTAGCTTGGTGGCACGTAAGCCCAATATTCCTTGGAAGCTAGCGTTTGTAGATGAATATAGAGCCGAGTTTTTCAAAGAATATTTTAATGGATTTAGTCATCAGTTTTCGTTTCTTAGAAAGGAGTTTAACCCCTTTGCTCCATTGCCTTCGATAACTGTTTTTAAAGACCTTAACGGCAATCCTACTACGTTTATAAAAAATTCAGAGCTTACCGTTCGCTTACGTTTTGCATTTAAAGAAAAATTCTTGGAAGGTAATTATTACCGTTTTAGCCTAGGTTCGAAATACCCAATTGTAGAAGCACGCATTGGCTTAGGTGTAAAGAATCTTTTTGGAGGAGAATACAACTACAAAAAAATTACATTGACCGTTTCTGATAAAATTCCAATCCCTCCTGCAGGTGAGCTATACGCCAATGTCTTTGGGGGTAAATATTTTGGAGTGTTACCGTATCCATTATTAGAAATACATCCGGGTAACGAATTTTATGTGTATAACAAACGTGCCTTCAACATGATGAACAACTATGAGTTTATCAGTGATCAGTTTGTAGGCGTGATATTGGAACATAATATTGGCGGAGGTTTCTTTAATTACATTCCTTATCTAAAAAAGCTAAAGATGCGACAGTTTTGGACAGCCAAAGCCCTATATGGTGATTTGAGTGATTCCAACAAAGCCTTAAATTTTAATAAAGGATATCCATTCCAAACCTTAAACCAAGTACCTTATGTGGAAGTAGGTACAGGTGTCGCCAATATCTTACAATTGTTTCGAATTGATTTCGTGTGGAGGGTATCTCCCAAAGGACCACCCAACGAATCGCTCAGTCGCCGTTTTGGTATATTTGGAAGCGTAAACTTCAGTTTCTAAAGGAGCAAAAAAACTAAGTTGATAGCTTTTATAAGTTTATCAAATCCTTTCAGGAAAACTAAAATTTCAAAACTACCTTTGCCGGCTTATGTTAGTTTCATTACAAAATGTCTCTTTCTTTTTTGGAGCAAGACCCATAATAGAAAATGCTAGTTGGCAAATAGAACGTGGCGAACGAATAGGATTAGTAGGGCATAATGGTGCAGGAAAATCTACCGTACTGCGATTGATTACCGGAAATTATCGTGTAGATGAAGGAGCAATCAACAAGCCTAAAGATGTAACTCTAGGATTTTTCAACCAAGACCTTTTAAGTTTCTCCTCTGATGAAAGCATCTTGAAAGTAGGGATGCAAGCTTTTGAAAAAGCCCATGAGATAGAACAAGTAATGGAACGCATCATCAAAGACCTAGAATCAAAACCGGATGATGAAAAGCTGCTTGATGATTATAGCCATGCGCTTCATGATTTTGAAGTAGCCGGAGGTTATGAAATGGAACACCGTACTGCAGAAGTTCTGGAAGGACTTGGGTTTTCAACTGCAGATTTGCAACGCCCTTACAGCCAGTTTTCAGGTGGATGGCGCATGAGAGTATTACTCGCCAAGATGATGTTGCAAGCTCCAGATTTATTATTACTGGATGAGCCTACCAACCACTTAGATCTTCCTTCTATAGAATGGCTGGAGCGTTACTTACAATCTTATCCCGGAAGTGTAGTTATTGTATCACATGACCGTTATTTCTTAGATAGAATGGTGACTAAGATTGTAGAAGTATGGCAGCGCGACCTAGTAGGTTATAGCGGCAACTACTCCTTCTTCTTACAAGAAAAAGAAGAACGTATGGTGCTTCAACAACGTGCTTACGAAAACCAACAAGACTATATCCGTCAGCAAGAGCGATTTATTGAACGTTTTAGAGCCAAGGCTACCAAAGCCGCTCAAGCCCAAAGTGCCGTAAAACGGTTGGATAAGCTGGATAGAATAGAAGCTCCGGATGCTACCATTCCCGTGATGAATATCAATTTTGATATAGCGGTACAACCCGGTAAAATCATTACTACCCTCAATAATGTTTCGAAAAGTTATGGCAACTTGCAAATACTTAAGAATACAAGCGCTGAGATTTTTAGAGGAGATAAGATAGCCTTGATTGGAGCAAATGGCAAAGGGAAATCAACTTTGCTACGCATCATTGCAGGTAAAGAAACAATAGAAGGAGAGCGTAAAGAAGGACATAATATTGAAGAAAGCTTTTATGCCCAACATCAGCTGGAAGCCTTGAATATTGAAAACACTTTACTAGAGGAGTTGTCACAAGCAGGAACCGGAAAAACTGAACTTGAATTGCGACAGCTTCTAGGTTGTTTTTTGTTTAGCGGAGATGATGTGTTTAAGAAAATTAAAGTACTAAGTGGTGGTGAAAAAGCAAGAGTAGCCTTATCAAAAGTAATTGCAGCTAAAGGTAATTTTTTGATGCTAGATGAACCAACCAACCACTTGGATATGCAATCCGTAGAGATGTTGATAGATGCATTGAATAAGTATAAAGGCACCATCATCATTGTGTCGCACGACCGTTATTTTATCAGTAAAGTAGCTAATAAGATTTGGAATATTGAAGAAGGAAAAATCAATGAGTTTGCCGGTGGATACGAAGAATGGACGGTATGGGAAGCCGATAAAGCCAAGCGACAAGCACAATACGGTGTGCCACAAAAGGAACCCAAAGAAAAAGCAAAAGTGGTAGTGCAAGAAAAGAAAGCAGCAGCACCTCTGCCCTCTATCTCTATCAATGAACTACAACAACTAAAAAAACAACATCAACAAAAGACGAAAGCCTTTCAAAAGCTAGAAGAAGAATTGGAGAAACTCAAAACAGAGTTGGCAGCTATAGAAGCACAATTGGCCGACCCGGCTATATATGTTGATAAAGCTAAATTCCAAACTTTAGATGAGCAATACAAAAAGCTAACATCAACGGTAGCTAATAAAACCAAAGAGTATGAAAATTTGTTTGAAGAAGTAATGTCTTTAGAGGAAAAAATAGGCTAAAGACTTTCACTGAATAGTTGACATGCATTTTGTATTTTGCCAGTATAAAGTTTAGTTTATATCCACCATAAAATATCAGCAATATGCCTTCATTCGATATCGTATCAAAAGTAGATGCACAAACATTAGACAATGCCGTTAATGTAGCCAAAAAAGAAATCATAAATCGTTATGATTTTAAAGGTTCTCATGTAGAAGTAGAGCTAAATAAAAAAGACATGACCATAGCCTTAGAAGTAGAAAGCGATATGCAACTAAAGCAAGTTGAGGATATACTTTTGACTAAAGCCATGCGACAAGGTTTAGAGAGCAATGCTTTTGATATGAGCAAAGATCATAGTGCTTCTGGAAAGTATATTCGCAAAACTATAGTAGTGAAAAACGGTATCGACAAAGAGCAATCCAAAAAGATTGTGAAGCTGATAAAAGATAGCGG
>CALMXV010000405.1 GCA_937871155.1 uncultured Taibaiella sp.
ATCATAGTTATCTCCTATCCAACTATACTTAGGAGATGCGGCTCTTGATACTCCGTAGATTTCTTGTTTGTATTCATCGGAAACATGATCCGGCAAGCCTCGATTCATAAAACCAATGACGTATTTTAAAAATTTCAAGTACTTATCGGATGGGATCATTCTTTTGATTTCATCCGTAAAAGCTATCTCTTGGTCTTCTATCAATTGTTTAGATAGTTTCCCTTCAATGACCCCTCTTTGAAACGGAGCTCCTTCCACATACAATTCATACAATCCGAATTCATTCTTTCGAATCCAGTTATTGCCTATAGATGATAAAGAACCTTGTACGGGCTGAGGCATTAGATGATATACCGAAGTATCCGCCACTTTCGGCTCCGGAAAATCAGAAACCTTATAAATATAAATAGTAAGTAGGAGAAGTGATAGCAACAACAAACCCACTAACACACCCACTACCTTCAACACTCCCTTAAACACTCCCTTAAAAAATCGCATGGCGCAAAGGTAATAGTTTTGATAAGTGAACTTAAGCCTAAGCATCGCAACCTTCCTCTTTTAAGAAAATCATAAGTAAAATGAATTGGCTGTATCAGAAAGCTGATTTACTATTCCTTCTTATTCGATAGAGATTTATGCCACAGACCTCCTATGTTTCAAATTTCTTTAATGATTAAAAAACTGAAGACTTCGAATGGTCAATTTTAATTTCCGTTCAGATGCTTCCATCAATTGCTTGCCGTTTTTTTTAACATCCTCGCTCCATAATTTCTCCTACATTTAAACTGTAATCCCATCATGAATATAGAGCGTCATATATCTGCTAGTGAATTGACAGCAAGAGTAATTTTTCTTTTGCTACCTACTGCTTGGATGGCATATCTATTACTGGGGAAGGTGAGCAGCTATTTCGGTATCATAGGCGACCCTACTTCCGGTTTACTTTCTTTTTTACCAACTGTTAACAATATCAGTTTATTATTTACAGCTGTGTTTGCTTTGGGAATGCTGGCAAGTGCGGTATTTTATACGTTTCGATTTCGGTTTCTAGTACCATTTTTGGGCTTGGGCTTGTTATTTTGGTTGGTCTATAAAAGCATAGATACAATGGCAGTGGGCGAATTTGATGCTTTTTTCCTAACGGTTCAATTGCAAAGTTTCTCCATCATTTTTCTTTTGGGCTGGTTAGTAGGCTGGGGATTTTTGCGGCTACGTTACTTTTCTATTTTTATAGCAGCAACGTTTTTAGCAGCTTTCATTTTTCTAATTGCTAAGTCGAAAGTGGCTACAGCTACACAATTGCTACTCCTATTTAGCCCTACACTTTTATACGCCATCTACATCGTATTTACTGCAGAGCAATTATACAATCTAAAAGAGAAGACAAAATTATACTGGTGGTTGTTGATACGAAGACTCTTATTATTTACGGTTTTCAGCCTCATGGTAATGGGAGGTATTCTCTATTTATTACGTACAGAGATTAAAGAAACCGTAGCTAACTATGGTGGTGGTGGTAAGCAAGGACAAAACAGTATGCTTAAGAAAAACAAAGATGGCAGTTTTGACTTGGAGCAATACACCCGACTTCGAGGTTCTTTGGGCAGAAATAACGAACTCTTATTTGCAGCTCATATTGACAACTATTTTCCCAATACTGATATCCCCAATCCCCTTTACCTGACAGCGTTTCACTATACTTTATTTGATACCCTTACTGAGACGTTTGAACGGGATAAGCATATCCCAAAAAATGACTTGTTTGAGCCTAAGCCTAATAAAATCCCTCTGTTCTTTACTCAATATGATAGTAGTGTTATCCGTAACTCGATGGGCATCCGGCTTCGAAAAACTGTAGAAGTAGAAGTGTATAGTACTGCACTTTCACCAGAAACTTATTTAGCACCCAGCACAGGATATTTTGTTCAACCTATTGCTATTGAGAAAGATTTTAAAGACCAATTCAAAGCTGCCTTTAGAGCCAAGAGTTATGTATCAGAATTGAACAGTGCTTATTTTATCTACAACGCCAAAGACCCACAGATAAAAGCTTTTCAAGAACAACGATTTGAAGTATTGAGAACGGTAACCGACTATGAAGGAGTGGACAAAAATTTCTTCCAATACTATACTCAAATGCCACAAGATGCTAAGTTTAGAAAAATAACTTCCTTAGCACAGCAAATTACCAAACACGCTACGACACCCGTGGATAAAGTAGTCGCCATTCGAGATTATTTTTTATCTAAAGATGCAGAAGGCAATCCACTTTTTTCATACACCGATAACCCCGGTGTGCCAGATATCCCTAGTGCTTCTAAGCTTTTATACTTTTTGTTTGAAAACAGAAAAGGCTACTGCGCCTATTATGCCGGTGCTACTTTGTTTATGCTACGAGCTTTGGGTATTCCCTCTCGTATTACAGTAGGCTTTCTTACCGTGGACCGAAGCGATAAAAACAAAGGCTGGTATTGGTATTACGCAGATCAAGCCCATGCATGGGTAGAGGTATATTTTCCAGGTTTTGGTTGGCTCGATTTTGATACTACAGTTGGAAATGATGATGCGCAAGAAAGCCCTAAGCCTGATGGTACTCCACCCATGCAACCTCCAAAAGCTTGGTTGGCAGCCAATGGCGTAGTACAAGAAGTTGATACTTTAAATAAACTATTAAAGCTACAAGTTGCTAAGATGGTTTTCCATGATAAAGAATACCCTTTAGCAACAGCACTGGCTATTAATTTAGATGTAAAGATTGCAACAATTCGCTTGGATAGTGTGGCGATACCTCTCGGCAGTGTTCAAGTAGGAGATTCGGCTATGGCAGTTTCTTATGCTGATGTTTTGAAACGTATCGTTCCCAACTTTCAAGAACAAGGACTCGCCATACTCAACCGCTTACCACAGCCAACTCCGATTGATGAGGTTTACATTAAACGAAAATCCACTCATCCAACTCCCGAAAAAAAGAACTCTGACACAATTGAAGCTACTTTATCTGCTAAGCAAATCCTCATAAAAATTTCTTTCATCGTTGGCGGGTTTTTATTATTTTGGTTCTTGCTTCCTTGTGTAGTATTGCAATACTATATTCTTCGCCATCGACAGGCTACACCTTTTCAAAAACCTTACTGGGCTTATCGCACCGCTCATTACTACTTGCATCAATTAGGAATTCATCGTCAGGAAGTTTCGCCATTACAATTTGCACAACAAACCGTTGATGTCAATTACGGTACTTCATTTACCGAGTTTATGCAGTTGTACTTAAAACAAAAATATGCACAGCAACCATTAAGCCAAGAGGAGCTTCGGCAGCTTGTTTCGTTCTTAAATGGGTTCTTAAAAGCAGTACGTAATAAAATACCGCTGAAGAAGAGATTCATAGCTTTCCTAAATCCTATGCGAATGATCACCTTCTTTGTACATCCAAAAGATATTGGGTAAGGGTGATAGGTAGAAAAGAGGTATAGAATTTTTAATGCGTTAACAAGCTGTTGAATTTATTTTATGACCTATCAAATGAATACGCTTTGTTTATGCCCTTTCTCTTGTTAGCCTTATAATTTCCTTTCGGTTATCTCCCAAATCCCAATTTCCCCGATAACTTTGAAAGTCTAATTAACTTTTTACTTTTACCATAATATATAGTTTTGTAGGTTCTATGGCGCAACTCAACGAAAAGCAATCATCCGGCAACCCTTCCGTACGTCTTCTATGGCGTATCTTTTGGATAGGCGTTATTGCCTTTAATCTGTTGATTGTATTAATCAATTTTGGCTTGCTCGGCTATATGCCTTCTATGAAGGAATTGGAAAACCCTAGCAGTGCTTTATCTTCAGAAATCTATGCCAACGATGGTAGCCTTCTCGGTCGTTATTTCGTCCAAGACCGCTCCAACAGCACTTACGAAGAAATTTCCCCCAATGTCATCAATGCACTACTAGCTACTGAAGACTCTCGGTTTTACGACCATTCCGGTATTGATGGTAGGGCTATCTTACGAGCCATCTTTTTTCTAGGAAAAGAAGGAGGCGGTAGCACCATTACCCAACAGCTTGCTAAAAACTTATTCCCACGTCGCAACCCCAATAAGCTCACACTACCCTTTATCAAACTCAAAGAATGGGTATTGGCGGTGAAGCTTGAAACCAACCTCACCAAAAACGAAATCTTAACCCTATATCTCAACACCGTTCCTTTTGGAGATAATGTATATGGAATCAAAAATTCTTCACTTACTTTTTTCAGCAAATCTCCTGATAAGCTCACTGTAGATGAAGCCGCTGTATTGATAGGTATGCTCAAAGGCAATACACTTTACAACCCTCGTAGAAACCCTGAAAGAGCCTTAGCACGTCGTAATGTAGTCTTAGGACAAATGAATAAATATGGTTTCCTTTCTACTTCCGATTTTGATAAATATACCGAGAAGCCCATCAAGCTTAAATATAAAAAATTAGATTACCATGAAGGTACGGCTCCTTACTTCCGTCAAGAAGTAGAAAAAGAAGTAAAGAACTTATTGAAAGGAGTTAAAAAACCTAATAGTGATGAGGATTACAACATCTATAAAGATGGTTTGAAAATCTACACCACCTTAGATGTAAAAATGCAACGCTATGCGGAACAAGCCGTAGAAGAGCATATGAAATCTTTGCAAATTCTCTTCAAATCACAATCCGGATATAATGATGGAAGCATCTGGGAAGGCAGCTTGAAAGCCAACCTAGCAAGGTCTATCAAGCAAACAGAACGCTGGCGCTTGATGAAAGAAGAAGGGAAATCTGAAACCGAAATGATGCAAGCCATGCACACCAAAGTAAAGATGAAAGTTTTTGCTTGGAACAAATCGCACGAGATTGATACCGTAATGAGTCCTATTGATTCCATCAAATACATGAAGATGTTTTTGCAAGCAGGCTTTATGGTAATGGACCCCTATACTGGCGATGTGAAGGCATGGGTGGGCGGCATTGACCATACACATTTCCAATACGACCATGTTGATATCGGCTCCGGTCGTCAGGTAGGTTCTACTATCAAACCCCTACTCTACACTTTTGCTGTCAATAATGGTTTTTCCGCATGTGGCTCTGTATCTACATCACCGCAACATTTCCCCGGCTTTCAACCAAAATATTATGATGCAGGCGGTTCTAAGTTGGGCTCATTGCCTATGAGCAGAGCCTTGGCTAAGTCTATCAACAATGCGGCACTTTACCTGATCAACCAAGTCGGCATTGACGCCTTTGTAGATTTTGCACACAGATGTGGCATCACTGCAGAGCTGGCAAAAGTGCCTTCTATAGCCTTAGGCGTTTCTGATGTTTCCCTGTACGAAATGCTTTGGTCTTACACCATGTTCCCAACCAATGGTATGAACACCCGCCCACTCTACATCACCAAGATTGAAGATAAAAACGGGAATATCATCAAGAGCTTTGTACCTCAACAAAAAGAACTAATACCTGCCAATACGGCCTATACCATGGTCAAGATGATGCGCGGTGTAGTAGATTTTGGTACGGCACAACGGCTTCGCAACCGATACGGAATACATAGTGAAGTAGCTGGCAAAACTGGTACGACCAATAGCC
>CALMXV010000406.1 GCA_937871155.1 uncultured Taibaiella sp.
TCCAGAGCTGTGGCACCTCTTGCTGATTTATGGAAATGGATAAAACCTTCACTTCGCAAAGGACGTATGAGCGATGAATTTGCCAATGGACTTTTATGTCTTAAAGGAGGTAACCTTAAAGATGAAATAACCGCTTCCGGTTTGCGCCCACATCTATTTTCTATATGATATTTTTCCTGAAGAAAGTTATAAAGAGAAGTATGTGGTATATGTTCCGAGATAGTAGTGCTGTTTTTTCAAATTATAATTAGACACAAAATTGTTACTAAAAATTGCTGTCGTCAATGAGAAGAAATAACCCTCTCTTTCATTACACTCAAACTAATTTTCTGTAGTTGTAATCCTTACTTTCGCAGTTCAAAACAAAATTAAAGATTGCAACCACTTACTACTATGCAATTTCAAATACAAGCTCAAGACACTCATTCTAAAGCTAGGGCAGGTAGCCTTCAAACCGATCATGGAGAGATTGCTACTCCTATTTTTATGCCCGTTGGTACCGTGGGAAGTGTAAAGGCTGTCAACCAACAACAACTGAAAGATGCGGTAAAAGCTCAAATCATCTTAGGCAATACGTATCATTTATATTTACGTCCCGGCACTTCTATATTGCAAGAAGCAGGCGGCTTACACCAATTTATGGGTTGGGATAAACCCATCCTTACCGACAGTGGCGGCTATCAAGTATTTTCGCTAAGCAACAATCGAAAGCTCAAAGAAGAAGGTGCCATTTTTCAATCACATATTGATGGTTCCAAACACTTATTTTCTCCGGAAAATGTTATGAACATTCAACGTCAGATAGGTGCAGACATTGTAATGGCTTTTGATGAGTGTACTCCCTACCCTGCCGATTATACCTATGCTAAAAAATCCATGGAGCTTACCCATCGTTGGCTAGCACGTTGCGTTCAACATTTCAATCAAACCACACCGCTTTACGGATACAACCAATCTTTATTTCCTATAGTGCAAGGAAGCACTTATTCGGATTTGCGTAAAGCATCTGCCGCATTCATAGCCGATATGGGTGCTGATGGCAATGCCATTGGG
>CALMXV010000407.1 GCA_937871155.1 uncultured Taibaiella sp.
GCCTGGCAATACATTAAACAAGAAGAACACTACTGTAACAACCCCCAGCAGCACACCAAAGCTATAGCGTATTCTTTTAAAAAGAAACCGACCCATATTTCATCAGTTTCAGCTTGCCACTTTCTATGGCTGCATCTCTAGGATAGTCTCTAAAACTCCATTTGCCCAAAATCACTCCTTGTTGCAAGAGCATCAAACCCGGATTGGAACGAAGAGCAGATTTATTAGCTACCAAGTCGAATACCAATAGGTCGTTAGGGATGATATTGTTTTGTTGCAACCAGTTTTTAGAAGCATCCGCATTGCCCGAAGCCAATACATAAAACGGAATATTCAGTTGGTTGCATTTCTTGATAAGTGTTTTTAATGAAGCTACATTATCGGTACGAGCTTTTTCAGGGTCTTTTAAGAACAGTAGAAATACATAAGGTTCGTTGAGGATTTCTTGCGTATGCTCATTGCCCGATAGGTCGGAGATGATAAAGTCTTTGATTTCCGGATCGGCATTGCCTTTCTTCACGAGCTTCGATATCCTATCTACAAACTTCCAAGTGGTATCTTCCCATGGATAGTTTTCTGCAGAAAATTCTTTTTTCACACCCTCTTTTTCGTAGATGAAGATATCGCTATATACATCTGGTGTAGAGCCCGGAGGAGGTTGTGTTTTCTCTTTGATGTTTACCCCAATCTTGTAAGGTAAGCAATCATGAAACGGCAAATGCTCCAATACCCACCATTGCATACCAAAGGCGAAGAAAGTAGTAAGTATCAGTAACGCGGTAGTAACATAGCCGCCCATCAAGGGTTTTATACGGTTGCGATAAATGAAAAGGATAATTACCAACACGAGTAGTATCACATCTTTCCAAAATGTTTCTTCGTTGCTGATGGTGAAGCAATCGCCAAAACAACCACATTCTTTTATCTTGCCGGAGAAGAGCACATAAGCAGTAAGGAAGGTGAAGAAGGCTGTAAGCAACAACAACAAAAACGAAAACACACGAAACGCAGCTCCTATCAACAACGCAAAACCGGCGATGATTTCGAAACCAATCATCATCACCGAAAGGCTGAGGGAGTACGGCTCCATCCAGGTCATGTGCCACACTTCAAAAAATTCATTCATCTTATAACTCAAGCCCAGCGGGTCGTTGGCTTTCACCACGCCGGAGAAGATAAAAAGTCCACCTACTACAATTCTTAATATCCAAAGTATCCATTTCATCATGTTAATCTAAGTCTTTATGGTTTTAGTTTTGGTTGATTTATTTTTTTGTTTATCAGCGGTTGCCTGTCTATGTAGCATCCGTTGCGTCGCACCCTTCATCGTTCTGCTGGCTTTTCAACTTTGTGGATGTGGTGTCATTTTAACTCGCGGTTTAGCAGCTTCATAGATAGGTATTGTTGAACGGTGCCATCGCCACTCCGGCTTCTTACTTAGGTTTTAGCTTGGACCCCATCAACCTCCATCTCGCTAAACTTCTTCTTTAATTTTTATCAAAGCAAAGATGCCGTAATTCACGATGTCGGCAAAATTGGCATCCATACCTTCCGATACAATCGTCTTACCATCGTTGAGCAATATTTGTTTGATGCGCAGCAGCTTTACCAGTATTAAATCCACAAAAGAACTTTGACTCATATCGCGCCAAGCCTCCCCATAGTCATGGTTTTTTTGCAGCATCAGCTCGTAGATCTTCGTGGCTTCTGTATGAAAGTACATTGCAGCTTGTTCGGCAGTTAGCTCCCAATTTTCATCGTTGATCAATGCCAGTTGAATGAGCGCTATGATGCCATAGTTCACAATGCCTATAAACTCACTTTCTATAGAATCTGCTATTTTTTGTTGCCCGTTGTTTTCTTGGATTTGTCGGATGCGCCAAGCTTTGATATATAGTTGGTCCACGATGGAGATGGTGCGTAACACCCTCCATGAAGTGCCATAATCTTTGACCTTGTTGACGAAAAGCGATTTGCATCGTGCCACCACGTCTTGGTATTGTTGTTCCGTATTAGGTTTGTACATTACAGGTTCCTGCATTTTCTTTGTCTTAATCTTTTTGACGTATGATGGATGCCAAAAATACATTATTGCCTGTACAAAGCCTATTGCAAAGCCGAGGGAAATTGTTAGAAATTTCTAAACCCATAGTGATGGGTATCTTAAATGCTACTCCGGATAGTTTTTATAATCAAGGCAGGCAGAGTCAGCTGGATGAACTGCTACAGGAAGCAGAGAAAATGCTGGAAGAAGGAGCCACGATATTGGATATCGGCGGTATCTCTACGCGTCCTGAGGCTCCCACAGTAACGTATGAAGAGGAACTACAACGGGTGTTGCCGGTGCTACAAGCTATCCATTTACGTTTTCCGGAGGTGTGGCTTTCGGTAGATACCTATCGTGCTTCCATGGCTGAAGCTGCCGTAGCTGAAGGGGCTGCTATCATCAATGATATTAGTGGTGGTAGGTTTGATGACACTATGCTAGCAACCGTAGCAAGACTTAAAGTGCCTTACATAGCGATGCATATTCAAGGTACTCCCGCGACTATGCAGCATAACCCACAATACGAAGATGTGGTAAGTGACGTACGCAATCAGCTACGGGAAATCAGCGACCAATGTGCCTTAGCAGGTATCGTTGATGTGGTCGTTGACCCGGGCTTTGGTTTTGGTAAAACAACTACACATAATTTTCAGCTTCTTAAAAACCTTTCTTCCTTGCGTCTTTTAGGTCGTCCTATACTTGCAGGGCTCTCCAGAAAGTCGATGATTTGGAAAACCCTGAGCTCCACGCCCGATACGGCACTCAATGGTACCACCGCGTTGCACATGATAGCCTTACAGCAAGGAGCTAACCTCCTTCGGGTGCATGATGTGAAAGAAGCAGTAGAAGTAATTAAGCTTTGGGAAGCCTTAGAAACTGCTTAGCACTATAACTGGATTTTTTAAAGCTAGTAATACAACGATTCTTTCAAATAGTCTTGTACATATTCCTTAACGCCTTCTTCCAAACTAGTAAGCGGAGTAGGGTAGCCGGCATTCAATAGCTTACTCATAGCTGCTTCTGTGAAGTATTGGTATTTGTCACGGATATCAATTGGGGTGTCGATATACTCAATAGAGGGAGTGATACCTAACGTGTTGAAAATTGCTAACACTAAATCGTTGAAGGAACGTGCTTCTCCGGAGCCAACATTGTAAAGTCCACTTTCGGGTTGCTGCTGGATAAGCCAAGTGCACATACTTACTACATCTTTTACAAAAACGAAGTCGCGCATTTGCTCACCATCTTTATAGTCTGGATGGTGCGAGCGGAAGAGCTTCACGGTACCGTTTTTAAGCAATTGATTGTAGGCATGGAAAATGACAGAAGCCATACGTTCTTTATGATATTCATTGGGGCCATATACATTAAAGAACTTTACTCCAGCCCAAAAAGGAGGTGTTTTCTTTTGTTCTAATGCCCAAAGGTCAAATTCGTTTTTAGAAACGCCATAAGGGTTGAGGGGCGCGAGTTTTGAAACGATATCATGATCGTCTTTATACCCATACTCGCCATTGCCATAGGTAGCCGCTGAAGAGGCATATAACAAAGGGATTTTATTGGATACACAATACTCCCATACCTGCTTTGAATAATCTAAATTCCATTTTTTATGTACTTCATAATCCATTTCAGTGGTATCCGTACGGGCACCTAAATGAAAAATATATTCGATAGAATGAGGGTGTGTTTTCAACCATTCAAAAAACTGTTCTCTATGTATCTTGGCTTTGAATTTTTCCCTAAAAGATTT
>CALMXV010000408.1 GCA_937871155.1 uncultured Taibaiella sp.
GCAGAAGATGGTTTGTTTTTTAAAAAAGCTGGAACCCTAAATCGACATGGAGTACCTCAATGGGCTTTATGGGCACAATGTGTAGTAGCTTCTATCCTCTGCCTCAGTGGTAGATACGGGGATTTGCTTGATATGATTTCCTTTGTGGTTGTTATCTTTTATGTGCTGACCATTGCCGGTATTTTCATTTTGCGTAGAAAACAACCCAACACACTTAGATCTTATAAAGCTTTTGGCTACCCTTTACTCCCCTTACTTTATATTTTGATGGGTATCTCGTTTTGTATTTTACTAATTATTTACAAACCCCAATTTACTTGGCCGGGGCTTATCATTGTATTGGTTGGCATACCTATCTATTTTATAGTAAACAGAAGAAATAAACAGTTGGAATGAAGCAATCAGAATTGATAGAATTATTTGATAAAATTAATGACTTACATGTAGTAGTAGTAGGCGATGTGATGCTAGACAACTATTGGTGGGGACATGTAGATCGAATTTCTCCGGAAGGACCTGTGCCTATAGTCACACTCAACAAAGCTGAAAGTAGATTAGGTGGAGCTGCTAATGTAGCATTAAACTGTAAAGGTCTTGGAGCAAAAGTAACACTGGCTAGTATTGTAGGCATGGACAAACAAGGAGCTCAGCTAATCCAATTAGCCCAAGATGCAGGTATCAATACTGACTTAATAATCCAAAGCGACGAACGTCCTACAACCAGCAAAACTCGTGTTATCAGTCGTAATCAACAGATGCTTCGTATTGATGAAGAAATAACAACAGAACTTACTACAAAAGAAGAACATCCTTTTATTGATGCAGTTTTACGATTTGTCCAAATTCAAAAGCCGGATGTACTCATCTTCGAAGATTATAATAAAGGACTTCTTAAGGAAAATGTGATCAATCATATCACAGCACATTGCAAAGAAACAGGAACCGTAACGGCTGTTGACCCTAAGTTGAAAAACTTCTTAGCTTATAAAGATGTTACCATTTTCAAACCCAATCTTAAGGAAGTAAAAGAAGGACTTCATTTAGCTTTAGAAGAAGTGACACTTGAAAATCTAAATGTTGTACATGATAAATTGAAAGCAGCATTAGGACATGAGGTTACCTTTATCACCTTATCAGAAAATGGTGTCTTTTATCAAAAAAATAAAGAAACAGCTATCATCCCATCGCACATACGCAATATAGCCGATGTATCAGGGGCGGGTGATACAGTGATAGCCACGGCTACATTAGTTTATACACTTACAAAAGATGTTCATTTAATGGCTGCCATTTCCAATTTAGCAGGGGGGTTAGTATGCGAACAAGTAGGTGTCGTGCCTATTGATAAAAAATTATTGCTAAATGAGGTTTGCCAAGTGCTATAAGCCTACCCTCTAGTTATCTTGAGGTGGATTCTAAAGAAAGATATTGCTCTTAAAAATTTTCACGGCTATCGCAAGAAGAATCACACCAAAAAATTTACGCATCATGGAGATGCCCGATTGACCGAGTATTCGCTCTAGAAGATTCAAAGAACGTAAGGTAAAGAATACAAAGATTAGGTTGATGATTATCGCTAAAAGGATATTGTTAGCTTGGTACTCTGCTTTCAAAGACATGATGGTGGTAAGAGTGCCAGAACCAGCAATCAATGGAAAGGCAATTGGAACAATATTCCCTGTAGTAGCACCTTGATCCCCTTTAAAAAATTCGATACCTAAAACCATTTCTAATCCAAGTATAAAAATAACAATTGAACCGGCTATAGCAAATGAATG
>CALMXV010000409.1 GCA_937871155.1 uncultured Taibaiella sp.
TATGTTGCCCAATATTAATGGAAATGGGTTTTATAATTTTAGTACAGTTAATGTCAAAAACCTATTTTCAAATGGTACTGTTCAAGAACGAAACGGTGCCATTTCCAATAACTATGGCGGAGGATTATCCGCAGGGATTCGAATATTTGCAGCCGGTAGAACCTATTTGATTAAGAAACAACTAAACCAACTTCAACAATACAGTGAAGAGCAATTAAAACTTCAAGTACAGACAATAGTTGCTCAAGTAACACAAGCCTACGCATTACTTGTATTGCAACGCCAGAAAATAATGGCTACTGATACCGCATTAGCTTTGGCAAAACTAAGAATGGTACTCTCTCAAGTGCAGTATGAATCTGGGTTATCGGCAAAGGTGAATTATCTTCAATCAAGAGTTGATTATAACTCTCGCCAATCGGATTCTTTACAGCTTATAGCTACTACCCAAGAAATGTTTGCCGATATCAATTATTTAATGGGCGAAGATCCTTATAGGACGTACCTTGTAGAAGATAGTTTACCACTAAACAGCCATTTACAAGCAACACAAAAAGAACTCTTGTCACAACATAATTTATCTATTAGTTTGGCAAAGCGTAATTGGGAAGTATCCAAACTTAATGCGAGGGCAACAAAAGCAGCATTATTACCTACCTTAGATATCAACACAGCTTATAATTTTAATAGAAATGAAAGCCAAGCAGGTTTTGCCTTATTCAATCAAAGCTTAGGATTTACAAGTGGTGCTACATTATCCTTGCCTATTTTTCAAGGAGGTAATCTTAGAAGAGTTGCACGTATAGCCTCTTTACAAGCAATGCAAAATGAAATCCTAGTTGAAAAGCAACAAACAGAAATTGCCCGTCAGTATCGTAAAGCTTGGTCGGCGTATGAGATAAATAAAGCAGCCTATTGGTTGGAAAAGCAAAACATAGAGTTCGCAAAAGAAAACTTAGACATTCAAAAAGCAAGATTCCGAGTAGGAATAGCAACCAATATAGAAACCAGAGAAGCAGAAAATAGCTATGTGGCAGCTCTGGTAAGGCTTTACAATGCTGCTTATAACTTTAAAGTAAGCGAAACCAAAGTGCTAGAATTGGAAAATGGATTAGTAGATGAATTGGAAACTAACAAGTAAAAGTTTGAAACCACATTCTTAATTTCAAATTAGTACTATATTCAATAATATCAATATCATTGCATGAATTTAATTTCTATGTAAAATGAACAAGATAAAAATTGAGTTTAAGTGGGCATTGATATTTTCAGTAATAGCCCTTTTATGGATGGTTCTTGAAAAGCTTAGTGGTCTTCATGATAAGTATATCGATTATCATTTGTACTTGACCAACCTATTTGCTATCCCAGCTGTTATCGCCATGGTTATGGCTTTAAAGGATAAAAAGAAAAATTTTTATGGTGGCGAAATGACCTATTTGCAAGGCTTAATCTCAGGTATAATTTTATCATTGTTGATAGCTTTATTCAGTCCTTTAACCCAATGGATAACGTCTTATGTAATAACTCCGGAATATTTTCCGAATGTGATAAAACGCTCTGTTGAATTAGGGTTTTTTAAAACCACTGAAGAGGCAACAGCACAATTTAATTATCTTAATTATGCTAGGCAAGGAGCTATCGGTGCTTTTATAATGGGGGTTTTGACCACAGCTATTGCTATGATATTTATTAGAAGTAAAAAAGTAGTAGCATAGTATGAAAACGTTGTTTATTTCAACTTTGATGTTTGTGCTAAACCATCATCTCTGCTCGGTGTAGTCAGAGGCAACGCCTAGCGTGGCTATTAATGATTTGCTGATTCTATTTTAGGTTTTAGTTGCATATATTTAGGAGTTAGCACTCACCCTAAAAGACCGACACGACCGACAACAAACGAGCAGAAAAATGACAGACAAAATGCCAACCCTTCTCAAAATTAAAAGAACTGCAAGCCGTCACACAAGCCAACGCTTTTGCAGCACATTTAATTTTGCCCAACCGCACCCAAGCCCATCGTTCTACTGAGCTTGTCGAATGTACACCACCCTAACAGCGGACAAAGGACATTTTGAAGGTAGCTTTTGACAGTAACGGAATTTTAAAAACTAACTTTACGACCTAAATAAATAAAGACAATCTCAATGAGTGAAGAATATAAAAGAATACTAGAAGCCCAACTTTGGAACATTGCCAATACGCTACGTGGCAAAATGAATGCAGACGAATTTCGTGACTACATTTTAGGGTTCATTTTCTATAAATACCTGAGCGAAAAAATGAACATTTTCGCTGACGAAATTTTGAAGCAAGACGGCATTCAATTCAAAGACATAACACCAAAGACCGAAAACGGAAAAGAATTTATTGAAGCAATAAAGGAAGAAGCATTGGAGAAATTAGGTTACTTTTTAAAACCCGAAGAACTCTTTACAGAAGTTGCTAAAAGAGGAATGGGAGATAATGAGGATAATCTTGAGCAGTTTGACGAATGCAAAACCAATTTCATATTAGAGGACTTACAAAAAATCCTTATCAATATCCAGTTGAGTACAATGGGTACTGAAAGCGAAGAAGATTACGAAAATCTCTTTGAAGATATGGATTTGAACAGTTCTAAATTGGGCAAAACTCCCGAAGCGAGAAATGCAATCATTGCAAAGGTGCTGACACACCTTGACAAAATTGATTTCAAATTATCCGACATTAACCAAGTTGATGTTTTAGGTGATGCTTACGAATACCTGATTGGTCAATTTGCCAGCGGAGCAGGAAAAAAAGCAGGTGAATTTTATACACCGCAACAGGTTTCTTCCATTCTTGCAAAACTTGTAACAACAGGTAAACAAAAACTAAAATCGGTTTACGACCCAACTTGTGGTTCGGGTTCTTTGTTGCTTCGTGTGGCAAGAGAAGTAGAAGATGTAAGTAATTTTTACGGACAAGAAATGAACCGTACTACGTACAACCTTGCCCGAATGAATATGATTTTGCACGGTGTACATTACCGACAATTTGATATTAAGCAAGACGACACCCTCGAACACCCACAACATATTGACAAACAATTTGAAGCCATTGTAGCCAATCCGCCTTTTTCGGCTCAGTGGAGTGCAAACCCTTTGTTTACAAGTGACGACCGTTTTAGCCAATACGGACGATTAGCGCCAAGTAGCAAAGCCGACTTTGCTTTTGTGCAACATATGATTTACCATTTGGCAGACAATGGCACTATGGCAATAGTACTGCCTCACGGTGCTTTGTTTCGTGGCAGTGCAGAGCAACACATTCGTAAATATTTAATTGAAAACAAAAACTTTTTAGATGCCGTGATTGGTTTACCAGCCAATATATTTTACGGTACGAGTATTCCAACTTGTATTTTGGTTTTCAAAAAGTGTAGAGAAAATCCTGATGATATTTTATTTATTGATGCCAGTCAAAACTTTGAAAAAGTAAAAACCCAAAATGTATTGCGTAAGCAAGACATTGATTTGATTGTTGAAACGTACCGCAACAGAACCGAAACAACCAAATACAGCAAGAAAGCAACCTTAGAAGAAATTGCTAAAAATGATTACAACCTAAACATACCACGCTATGTAGATACGTTTGAAGCAGAGGAAAATATAGACATTGAAGCGATTGCCCAAGAAATAAAAGCATTGGACGAAACTATTGCAACCACAGACAAAACCATTGCACAATTTTGTGCTGAGTTGGGAATAAGTACTCCTTTTTAAAACATACGACAAAGTGCAAGTATAATATTTTATATTTGCACTTTGTGTGTAAAGCGCAAATAGCAAAAAACTTAATTGTACAAATGCAAATAAGAGACAGTAAAGATTTTAAAGCTGGTAAATGGATTCAAAGGATTGAATACAAGAGCTTTACACCTGAAATGATTCATCTACAATGGATTATTTCAAATGAAAAATTGCAGATATTGTTAAGTGAAGCTGACAGAATGATTGGTAAACTTGATGCTTTCTCTACACTGATACCAAATGTCGATTTTTTTATAAAAATGCACATTACCAAAGAAGCTACAGTATCAAGTAAAATAGAAGGAACACAAACCAGTTTTAAAGAAGCACTCATTAGACAAGAAGACATAGATCCTGAAAAAAGAGATGACTGGCAAGAAGTAAATAACTATATAAGGGCAGTAAATCAGGCAATAGAGCAATTAAGCGATTTACCGATTTCAAATAGATTGATAAAACAAACGCACCATACTTTATTATCTGGGGCTAGAGGCAAAGAAAAACTACCAGGCGAATACCGAAACAGTCAAAACTGGATAGGGAGTAGTCTTAAAAATGCTGTTTTTGTACCGCCCACCCATGAAGAATTGCCAGCATTGATGCAAGATTTAGAGCTATTTATCAATACAGAATTAATAAGTAGTGAAATAAAGGTGCCTCACCTTATAAAGATAGCCATCATTCATTATCAATTTGAAACTATACATCCATTTTTGGACGGAAACGGAAGAATAGGCAGGTTGCTGATAACACTATACCTATTAGATAAAAAACTACTAAAATACCCAACCCTGTATCTTTCTTATTTTTTTGAAAAAAACCGAAGAAATTATTACGAGAAACTCACAGAAGTAAGAGAAAAAAACAATTTGAATCAATGGATACAATTTTTCTTAGAAGGTGTTATTGAAACAGCACAAAACAGTATAGAAACCTTTGAAAAAATAATACTACTAAGAACCCACATCGAGCGAGACCAACTACCAACATTGGGCAAAAAACAAAAGGATGCCCTCTATCTTATAATACAGTTGTATAAAGACCCTATTATGTCGGGAACCGAAATGGCTCATACCATGCAAGTACATGCAAGCACAGCCAATCGTATGATAAAAGATTTAGAAAAACTAGGCATATTAACCGAACTAACAGGATACAAACGAAATAAAATTTATGTATTTGACCATTATGTAAAACTGTTTATTAACAATGAAAATGAATAAGGTGTAATGAGCAAGCAAATGAACACACCACAATTGCGGTTCCCTGAATTTCAAGGTGATTGGGAGAAGAAGAAGTTGGGGGAGGTGTCGGTAAAAATTAATAGTGGCAAAACGCCATTAG
>CALMXV010000410.1 GCA_937871155.1 uncultured Taibaiella sp.
CCATTCAAATGTCATCCAATTTTTAGTGTTTAATTGTAGCGGTGCATTTCCGGAAAGGAATCTATGAAGCTCAATAGATACTTTATTGAATCTATCAAATGGCACACGTGGCGCATTCGAAGGTATGCCAGATCCATAAACCCAAGCATCAATATTTAATGACTTTTTTAATTGTTGGTCATCTTTTATAAGGTGCTTGTTTAAATATTGTAAAAACTCTTCCGTACTTATAGTTTTGAAAGCATAAGTTGCAAAATAGTTTTTTAAGAAAGCGTCCATTTTTGCTCTTCCTATGTTATCCTCTAAAAGCCTTAAAAATAAAGCCCCTTTTTCATACGCTATATCTGTAAGCCCATCATCAGGGTCTCTTCCAGTCAAGTCTAATTTTAGTTTTGTATCGTTACTTTGTTCCCCTAAATCATTTACTGTTGCTTCTAAGTCTTGATATCCTAATTCCCAAAGCATATCTGCATAACTTTTATCATTCATAGCTTCAGATATTCTTCTTTCAAAATAAACAGTGAATCCTTCATTCAGCCAGAAGTCATTCCATGTAGCATTAGTAACTAAATTGCCACTCCAATTGTGTGCTAGTTCATGTGCTATCAAATTCACTAAACTTTTATCCCCTGCAATAATAGTTGGTGTTGCAAAAGTAAGTTTAGGATTTTCCATGCCTCCAATAGGAAACCCAGGAGGTAATACTATCACATCGTATCGACCCCATCTATAAGGTCCATACAGAGACTCTGCAACTGTCAACATTTTTCCCATATCACTTAATTCATTGGATGCTTTGTCTATCATATTAGGTTCAGCATAGACTCCAGTTCGGTTATCAATTTTCTTAAATCGGATATCACCAACAGCCAACGCCATTAAATATGCAGGGATAGGTAAATCCATGTTAAAGTGATAAACATTGCTGTCGTTAAGCTGCTGAGGGTTTTCAGCACTCATTAATGCCATTAGTCCTTTGGGTACTTGCACACGTGCTTTGTAAGTGAACCTTATGCCTGGACCATCCGGACAAGGAATCCAAGAACGAGCGTATATACTTTCAGATTGTGTATAAAGAAAAGGCTGAGTTTTCCCAAGTGTTTGTTGAGGTGTGAGCCATTGAAGGGCTCTTGCATGTTGCCCCGTGCTATAATAAATGTTTACTTCTTTTGTGTTGTCATCAATGGGAATGATCAATGCTTGTCCTAAATGTTTGACAAATTTTTCCAACACAAAATTTGCCTTCTTGCCATTAGTAAAAACACTATCGATACTCAAATCATAGGTATCCAGATGAAGCTCTTTTTGATGGAATTTGTTATCAATCTTCCAAAGGGCATTGCCTAAAATTTTTTGTTGATTGAAATCTACTTTTATATCTAAGTCAAGATGATTAATCAATACACTATCTGCATTGCATTGTGTATGTATGTCTTTCGGGTTGCTTACTGTTTGCAATTGTTGTGATTTATTCTTTTCACTTGTTTCATTTTTGATATCACAAGAAACCATTGTACAACTTAAGGAAACAACTAAAATCAAGTAACTAATTTTCATGAGGTGAAAATTAGAACAAATATTTTACGGTTTACCATCACGTCATTAATTAATAACTTTTATAGCCAATATAACTCACACTAAAATTCATTTTGGCAATACTATCTTATTGCTATTAAATCTTAGAATGTTTTAGTTGAATATTTCCATTTATCAAAAATAGGTGCTGTTGATACAATCAATTCCTCCACTCATACAATGACTCTATTGATGCCTATGTCTCTAATTTAGTTTTACATTAACAATTAAAACAAGGCATTCTTAAACAACATTTATCATGAACAAGGCAAATTATTTTTGGATTTTCGCAGCATTTATGGTGCTAAAAAGTTCTTCAATGTTTAATAGTCCCCAAGAAGTGGCTTTTGATAACCCTCCGTTTCATAGCCATGTAATAGTAAAAAATAGTTCGTTTGACTTAAATGATATTACGGTTAGTGGGAGGTGGTATCGATAATAGGGTGTTTCTTTTATGAGTTTTTCATAATTATTATAGGTTCAATTAGTGGGTTTGTTTTTCGTTTCCGTTGTGATTCTTCACAGCGGATTTTTATTTCTTCTAAACTATAAATTCAAATTTATTCCCATCAAAAAGGCCTTTATCACTTAGTTTTATTTCAGGAATTACAAGCAAAGCCATAAATGATAACGTCATAAATGGTGCCTTCAAATTACTGCCAAGCTTTTTTGCTGCACTATCCAATGTGGCATACTCTTTAGCTAAGGTGTGGCCATCTTGATTACTCATTAGACCGGCAATAGGTAATCTCATATTAATAACTACTTGTGGGCTTTCAACAACTGTTATTCCGCCTTTTGTTTCAATTAAAGAATTTACAGCAGCACAGATACTTTCGTCATCTACACCTACAGCAATTATATTGTGACAATCATGGGCAACAGTAGAAGCAATTGCCCCTTTTTTCAATCCAAAGTTTTTTATAAATGCAATCGCAGGTTGGGTTTGAGGGTAATACCTATTAATGACGACTATTTTAAGAATATCTCTTTCTACATCAGAAATTATAGTTCCTGCATCAAGTTTTGGTAAATGCATTTCCTTTTTAGTAATCAACTGTCCTTCTAAAGCTACTATAACAGGAATTTCTGTTTGATAACTTTTATGTAACACTCTAAAGTTGGATGGTTCAAAGGGAAGGCAATTAAAATTATTTATTAAAGAAATAGGTACGGAGGGTAGCAATGTTTCTCCTCCTTTTGCAACTTCTTCACCATTTATATAGGTGCACAAGATGTCAAAATCGTTAGGATTATTAATTAAGATAAAATCGGCAGTATCATCAATTCTTAATAGCCCTACAGGTATTTGATAATGAAGCACAGGGTTTATACATGCAGCTCTAAGCACATCATACAAATCATATCCTTTAGCTAAAGCTCTTTTTACATGGTGGTTGATATGATGAAGCACCAACTCATCCGGATGTTTATCATCACTACAAAACATGACCATTTCCGGATGATACTTCAATATTTCTATCAATGCTTCAAAATTTTTGGCAGCACTACCTTCACGAATTAAACAACGAATGCCTAAAGATATTTTTTCTAAAGCTTCTTCTAGTGTGGTGCTTTCATGGTCTGTGTTGATACCGGCTGCAGCATATTTCTTTATTGAGGTATTTCTTACATTAGGTGCATGTCCATCAATAGGTTTATTCATCATTTTAGCAGCTTCAATTTTTGCCATCACTTCAGGGTCATCATTTATTACACCAGGAAAATTCATCATTTCAGATAAATACCAAATATCGTTAGAGGCTAATAGCTTTTTTACATTTACAGCATCCAACGTTGCACCTGCTGTTTCAAAATTAGTGGCAGGCACACATGATGGGGCACCAAAGAATATTTTAAAAGGTGTTTTTTTTGCATTGTCAATCATAAATTGAACACCTTCCATACCACAAACATTTGCAATCTCATGTGGGTCAGATACAGTAGCTACCGTTCCATGTACTGATGCTATCCTAGCAAATTCTGTTGGTACCAACATCGAACTTTCAATATGAACATGGGCATCTACAAATCCGGGAAGTATATACACCTCTTGCCAATCTGTAATTTCCTCTATTGTTTTAATTCTCCCATTTTGAACCGTAATACAGACAGGATAGGTTTTTCGTTGAAAGATGTCGATGAGATTGGCTTTGATTGAAGTCGTAAACATGTTGAGGATTCTTTTAGTTTTCTTCGATTAAAGATAAAGTATTTAAGTAGGTTTATTTGTTCGCAAAAACTGTTGATATTATTAGAAAGAAATTAGCTTTCTTTTAGAAATTCATTTGTTGAAGTTTTCAATCCATTCTGATTAAATGAAATGAATCACTAAAAGCATCTTTTGAAATGCACATTACATCTTGTAATTTTGCGCATCTTTTTTAAATCTTAAATAAAGTTTTATACATGAATTTGCTCACTCAACAACAGGAAGAATTTATTCAAAGGCATATTGGTCCTAATGTAGCGGACACACAAAAAATGTTGCACACAATTGGTGTCAACAGTATGCAAGAATTAATAGAGCGCACTGTACCTGAAGATATCCGTTGGGATCGCACCTTAAATGTGCCTTCGGGAGTTAGTGAATCGGATTATCTACGTGAGTTGAAAGAAATATCTATGAAGAATAAGATTTTCAAATCTTATATCGGACAAGGGTATTATGACACGATTACACCAAGTGTTATTCTTAGAAATATATTTGAAAACCCAGGATGGTACACACAATACACCCCTTACCAAGCCGAAATTTCACAAGGCCGTTTAGAAAGCCTATTGAATTTTCAAACGATGGTGAGCGATTTGACAGGATTGCCAATAGCAAATGCTTCCTTATTAGATGAAGCCACAGCTGCTGCTGAAGCAATGGCGATGTTTTTTCATGCTCTCAATAAGAATGCTTCACAACCGGAGCGTCCTAAGTTTTTTGTAGATGCAGCTACCTTCCCACAAACAAAAGACGTAATTGTAACAAGAGCACTTCCTTTAAATATCGAAGTTGTATTTAGTGATTATAAAACAGCTGTAATAGATACTACTTATTTTGGAGCTTTAGTTCAATATCCAAATGATAATGGTAGTGTAGAAGATTATCGCAATTTCATTGACCAAGTACATGCAGCTGGAGGATATGTAGCTATGGCTACAGATTTGCTGGCACTTACATTATTGACCCCTCCCGGAGAAATGAATGCAGATGTTGCATTGGGTTCTGCACAGCGCTTTGGAGTTCCATTAGGTTTTGGTGGACCACATGCTGCATTCTTTACTTGTAAAGATGAATTCAAGAGAAGTATTCCGGGTCGTATTATTGGAGTGAGTGTAGATGCTAAAGGAAACCGTGCATTACGCATGGCTTTACAAACAAGAGAGCAACATATCAAACGTGAAAAAGCAACTTCTAATATTTGTACAGCTCAAGCATTGTTAGCAAATATGGCGGCTATGTATGCCGTATTTCATGGGCCTGATGGGTTGAAAAATATTGCGAAACGTGTAGCTATCCTTACTCAAACTTTGGCTGAAGCACTTGCGGCAGCAGGAGTTAAATTGTGTTCTAATACATTTTTTGATACAATTTCTTTGGTAGTAACAGATAGTAATCTTATTCGCCAGAAAGCAACCAATGCCGGTATCAATTTTAGATACAACAAACAAAATAGTATCACCATTTCATTAGATGAAACCACAACCATCTCTGATGTTTTTGATATTTTAGAATTGTTTGCTATCAATGAAGGGGATAGTGTGAATTTTTCCATCAATCATGATCAAGCATTGATTCACATCCCTACAGCATTAACACGTACTTCTGATTTCCTAACACATACCAACTTTAATAGCCATCATAGCGAAACACAAATGATGCGCTATATAAAAATGTTAGAGAACAAAGACCTTTCTTTGAATACTAGTATGATATCATTAGGCTCTTGTACTATGAAGCTGAATGCTGCAACCGAAATGATACCTCTAAGCTGGAGCCATTGGAGCAAGATGCATCCTTTGGCACCTAAAGAACAAGCAGGCGGCTACTATCAAATCGTAAAAGAACTCTCTGCCTATCTTTCAGAAATTACGGGCTTTGATGCTTGTAGTTTACAACCCAATAGTGGCGCTCAAGGCGAATATGCAGGGCTTCTGGCTATCAGAAATTATCATATCAGTTTAGGACAAGCCAATCGTGATGTAATTCTTATTCCTATATCTGCACATGGTACTAATCCAGCTTCTGCGGTAATGGCTGGGTACAAAGTAGTAGTGGTAAAAGCATTGGACAATGGCTATATTGATGTGGAAGACCTTAAAGCGAAAGCCGCTCAACATGCTACTAATCTTGCTGGGATAATGATTACTTATCCTTCTACCTATGGTATCTACGAAGAAACGGTAAAAGATATTACAGCAATCATTCATTCACATGGCGGACAAGTCTATATGGATGGCGCCAATATGAATGCACAAGTTGGGATTACAGCTCCAGGTCTAATAGGTGCGGATGTATGCCACTTAAACCTACATAAAACTTTTGCGATTCCTCATGGTGGTGGCGGTCCTGGAATGGGTCCAATCTGCGTTAAAAATCACTTAGCACCTTTCTTGCCGGGCTATACCGAAGGAGCGTTTGAAGCTCCTACACATGCAGTATCGGCTGCTCCTTTCGGCTCAGCTAGTATCTTACTTATATCCTATGCCTATATCAGATTGCTTGGTAAAAAAGGGTTGAAGATGGCTACCGAATGTGCTATCCTTAATGCCAATTACATGCGTGCAAGACTGCAAAACGATTTCGATATTTTATATAGTGGCTCAGGGGGTACTTGTGCCCATGAATTTATAGTTGACTTAAGACCCTTCAAAAAAACAGCTGAGATTGAAGCCGAAGATGTAGCCAAACGCTTGATGGATTATGGTTTTCATGCTCCAACAATGAGTTTCCCTGTACCAGGTACTATTATGATTGAGCCTACAGAAAGTGAAGATAAAGCAGAACTAGACCGCTTCTGCGATGCGTTATTAGCAATCAGAAATGAAATACGTGCAATAGAAAATGGTCTTGCCGATAAAAAAGATAACACTTTGAAAAATGCCCCTCATACACAAGCTGAAATTACAGCAAACGAATGGGCGCATAGCTATCAACGAGAAGCAGCAGCGTTCCCTTTGCCTTATGTTTATCAAAATAAATTTTGGCCAAGTGTAGCACGTGTCAACAATACTTATGGTGATCGTAATCTTGTATGTACCTGCGAGCCAACAAGTGCATATTTAGATGCTGAGGCATAAACGATATAATCAATAATCTGAATTCAGAAATGCTACACTTTATTGTGTGGCATTTTTGGTTGATTAAAGTACTTCGTATTTAAGAGCGAAATCAGTTCTTATTAAAAGAGTGACGTACTTCCTTAAACCCACTTACATTTGTAGCAGATGAAGCAACTTGGTTTTCATGTTACACTTGCCTTAAGAGCATTACAAAGCAATCGACTTCGTTTTGCACTCACGGTATCTATTATTGCACTAGGGCTATGGGCGCTTATAGGCATCCTTACCTGTATCGAAGTGCTGAAACTGAGTGTTAACTCCAACTTTAGTCGTTTAGGCGCTAACACGTTTCAAATAACTAATGAAGTCATAAAACGTAACCGAAGGGGTAGGGAACCACAACAAAATAAAGTAATCAAATACGATGAAGCTCGTCAGTTTAAAGAACAGTACAGCTTTCCGGCAACAATAGGGTTATCTATGAGAGGAAGTAGTACAGCTGAAGTGCGCTGGGGAGCAGAGAAAACCAATCCTAATATTACAACTATGGGGGTAGATGAAAATTATCTTTCTATCACCAATACAGAACTAGATGCTGGAAGAAACTTTACCCCTTCTGAGCTGCAATCCGGAGCTACCATCTGTATTATTGGAAACGGAATCGCCAAAAAGCTTTTTAAAAATAAGCCGCAGCAAGCAATTGATAAAGTCATTTCTATTGGTGAAATGAAATATCGAATAATAGGAGTTTCTGGAAGTAAAGGAGGTTCGATGTTGCTGAATGCCGATAACCTTATCTTACTCCCTCTTCAAAATGCACGTGTCGTATATGGAAGTAAAAAATCAATTGTGTTAAGTGTTCAACTTACAAATGTTTTACAAAAAACATTCGCTGCTGATGAAGCAGAA
>CALMXV010000411.1 GCA_937871155.1 uncultured Taibaiella sp.
TTGCAAATACCTATTATGTTTGACCCCAACAAAAATTTAGTAGTTCAATTTGAAGAAAGTAATGACAGTACTGTTCCACAATTCTCATTAACTCATCTAATGTTACTTAGTTGTATTGATTCTTTAACTTTAAATAAAGTTCGTGTAGCCAAATGTTCAATTAATTCAAAAACTTTTAATAGTAACAAAGGGACATTACCTATCTTACCATGTATAGGCTTCGACATAGACACCATAGGAGTTTCGGGAGTAGATGAAGTAATTAATAGCCGCCTCTCACTCTATCCCAACCCTTCTAAAGACTACCTATACCTATCTACAACCCCAAGCCCCAATACTGCCTATACCATCACCGATATCACAGGTAGGCAGTTGCTACAAGGTGTGGTAAAAGACAATCTTATATCAGTGCAGGCTTTGCAGCCCGGGCTATACCTGTTGCGCATCGGCACGGAGGTGTTGCGATTTGTAAAGGAGGAGTGAGGAATGAAATTAGACAAGTTTATATTGCTAAAAAGCCATCTGTAATAGGTGGCTTTTTAATAGATGTAACAAAAAAATATCACTAGAGAACTATTCTAACTTCAATGCTAACCGAGTATCGTGTAATTACTTCTTCCAGACTTGCTTTATAAAATCTGCTACTTCTTGCATGGGTAAGGTATTCATACACTTGAAATGACCTTTAGGGCATTTATAATACCCAATTTTGGAACAAGGATGACAGGAAAGCTCTTTATTCTCCAGCATTTTCAAGGTTTTTATAGAAGTAGTTAAGGTATTGGTTCCATAATACGGAAACATGCCCATTTCCGGTGAAGTATTGCCCCAAAAAGAAACGATAGGTTTTTGAAAGGCAGCTGCAATATGCATTAAGCCGGTATCGTTGGTAGCTATTACTTGAGCATCTTTTACCAATAAAGCGGATTCGTTTAGGTCGAATTTGCCGCAGGCATTGTAAATTTTAATGTTATCCAAAGCAGCAATCTCATCCCCTTCTACCTTGTCTTCGGGGCCTCCCATCAGTATCACCGGAAAAGGAATCAACTCAATTAATTCTTTCCATTTTTCAACAGGTAGTTTTTTGGTGGTATAAGAACTGCCTATTACAGCACCTACATAGCCTGCCCAATGGCTCATGGGAATATCGTTGGTAGTCAACTTCATCCCATCGGGTATAAAATATTCTAATCCTTTGCCATCATTTATAACGTTTAAATGCTTTACCGTTTCCATATAGCGTGCTACAATATTTTCAGAGGGCATAAGATGCATTTTAAAATTCACCAACAGCCATTTTTGAATATTGAGCTTTCTAAATGCAAAGGAAGGAATCTGCAAGGCTCGCTTAATACGTAAGGTTCTAAGGTTATGATGGAGGTCTATTATTTCATGGTATTGTTCGGCTTTCAATTGTTCAATAATCTCCGGCAAATCATCATTGAGGTAATAAAACTTATCTACATAAGGATTGTGTTCT
The DNA here is from genome assembly GCA_937871155.1 of uncultured Taibaiella sp. Lineage (GTDB taxonomy): Bacteria > Bacteroidota > Bacteroidia > Chitinophagales > Chitinophagaceae > JAFIGV01. Next base: position 1,481 of record CALMXV010000411.1, read on the forward strand.
ACAATTTGTCGGAAAGATGCTTTTGTAAGAAAATGGATTTCTATATCGGGACGTTGTTGTTTTAAACAGCGTAATACGGGAGTCGTCAATACGATATCGCCGATGGAAGAAAAGCGAATGATAAGAAGCTTCATCTACAGAATAACTTAATCTTGTTAGGAGGTGGAATGGTAACTGGTTTTTTACTATTAAAACAATTGCGAATAAAATTAGTGATTTACGGTAAGCTTTAATAACTCAACTCGCACCATACTTTATCTCCCATAGCTCCCAATGCGGCTCTGGCGCTACTGGCTATTCCTATGACTGCTTTGTGGTACATGCCCGTTGTAGGAATGGTGCCGAGTACTTTTACATATACAACCTTTCCGTTGCCTGGGTTGCGTACTTTTATTATAGTGCCTTTGGGTGCCGTATTATGAAAAGCATAGTAAGACGTTGTTCCGGATTTATTGCTACGAAAGAAAACGCACGGTCCTTTTTCATGAGCTACACTTGCATCATTACCCGTTTGTGTTTCATAAAGAAGTTCCCAAGCTGTTTTTGGAGCAACAGAATCCGTATCAGAAGTGGTATTTACTTTAGGAGACGTACTAATATAATACACCGAATCAGTTTTCTTTTCGGAAGTGGTTACAGGAGTTTCTTGCGCTCGAATTGGTTTGGGTTGGGCAATCGGAGTTGAATTATTACTGGAGATTGGCTTCTTTTCTTTTATTGGTATTGGAGACTCTTCGGCTAAGCTACCTGTAGCATCATAGAGAATCCAACCTACTAAAAGTACTTGCCCTTCGTATAAATTAGTGGTGGAAATTTTGTTCCATTCTAATAATTTCTTTTGTTGGGTGTTGGAGTTTTTGGCTATTGTTTTTAGACTTTCGTCTGCTTTTAGTTTATGATAGATGGGGCGCATTTCGCTAGTTACCATTCCGCCTTCCGACATTAAATTATACGCTGCTATAGGAATCCAAAGGGAGGCCTGAGGTGTTAAAGCTGTTTGGATCGTCACTCCATTGTTTGCGGCTAGAATAGCCGGTGGTACATGGTAGGCTCTAGCAATTTTGATGATCGTTTCTTTGGGTTTTATCTTATGGCGTATAACCCAACCTTGGTTGCTATGTAAAACATAGAGGCTATCGATTTTTTGAGCAAATGAATAAGTAGAAATAGCAAGGGTGAAAACAAGTAAACCAATAAAATGCTTCATAAATAGTTTGGATTTTTTATCATTGATTATTCTCATGAAATTCTGAAGGCAGCTCCATTCTGATACGTTGATTTTTGGGAAGATAATTATTTATACGATTCCCTATCGACTTTATCCAACCCAATGCCCATCCTTTGTATGCGACAAGATACCATCCTTTGTTAATATTCATATCGATTAAAGTTTCCTTTTTCAGAAATCGTAATGCCGTTTCCTTATCCACATGCACGATAGGGAGGTCTTTATGTCTTGAAACACTTAACGCGGTTTCATGATGAGGAATCCATTCTTTAGGAGTAAAAACTCCCAAGGCTACACCAAATTTCCTAAGATAAATCTGCTGACGTAATAAGTGAAAATCTGCTTCCATGTGTTCTGGTAATGCGATGAGGGCTTCTTTCCCTTCTATAAACGCCCAATCCTCTGCCTGCAAAATAGATGCCGTTTGTATTGACCATTTGTTTTTAGGAATCGATTTGTAGTTTGGATATTTGATAGTTGCCGCCGAATCTTTTTTCCTTATAGCTGAAATAAAAAAACCTTCTCCTTGCACTTGCCCCGGTATAAAACGATATCCATGCATTTTATGTTTCGATGTTATCGTATGGATGATACCATTGTAAGCGCTACTATCTATTTCAATGGACTCAACAGAAAACACTGAGGCTATCCAATCCAGTAAAGCTTCATCTTCTTCAATAGAATAAGAGCAAGTAGCATAAAGTAACACACCATCCTCTTTTATACTCTCCCAAATATCTGCTATGATGCGTTTTTGTCTTGCAGCACATAGATGCACATTGGCTTCACTCCAAGATTTCAGTGCAAAATCATCCTTTCTAAACAAACCAGAACCACTACAAGGGGCATCTACCACTACTAAATCAAAATACCCTTTGAGCTTTTGGAAGTCTTTGGGGTCGTTACAAGTAACCCATTGGTTGGAGCAGCCCCATTTCACGATATTCTCTTCTAAAATAGAAGCGCGAGTACGAATCACTTCATTAGAAACAATAAGATTCGTTGCATCGAAATATCCGGACAACAACGTGGACTTCCCGCCAGGAGCCGCACAGAGGTCAAGGATTTTTAGATGCTGTGACGAAGGAAACAACTGTTGAATACATGCTTGAACAAACATTGAAGAAGCCTCTTGCACATAATAAGTACCTGCATGAAAAAGTGGGTCGAGGGTAAAGATGGGTCGTTCGGTAAGGTACCTTCCCCATTGGCACCAAGGCACATTTCCGGCAACATCAAAAAGCTGCGAGGTAGGTTTATGAGGATTCAAACGAATAGAAGTAGGTGGGGCTTGAGAATGTGCTTCGATAAACCTTTCCACGTTAATGTTGGGTATCGATTGTAATTCATCCAAAAGTACTTGCGGGAGTGGTATCATTGAATTTCAAAAATAGAAAATGGAAATGGGAAATTATTAGCATTTGTCATTTAAAGAACATTTGCTTCATTAATGTTGTTAACAAGCAATAAATAAACTACTAGTTAATGGTTGTACAAGCATTCGTTAAACAAAATGAAATCGTTGTGTGCTTTATTATGACCAGAGATATTTGTACTACTAAATAAAACAATTATGAACTACGGGATCTCTTTGCAGGAAAAACAAACTTTCCAAATTGAAAATAAAAAGAAACTTATCAATAGTTTGGCTTTGCCGGTTACATTAGCTATTTTAGGTATTCCGGTATATTTAATGGCAATTCTGAAATTGATTGATTTGTTTAATTAGGTAATTGAAAAGCTGAATTCATGTAATTCGGTTCAATAAAAAATTGCGGATATTGTTTCATGAATCTTTACAGCATAATATATTTTACAATGTGAAATAAAACATTTAGTTTTATCAAATTCATTCACCGTAAAATATTTTTTATGAAAAACCTAGCCATTTTATCTCTTAGCTTATTGGCATTGTCTAGCCAAACAAGTTATTCACAATCGAAATCGGCATTTTCTTCAAAAGACTTATTTAAAGCTCCATTTGAAGGAAAACAAATTAAAGCACCCTCACCATTTAAAGATTATTGTATTCCCAATTGTAGTTCTCAATCAAAGAACAAACTATCGGGTAATGCCTATAGAATAATAGCCTTTTCGGAAAAAGAATATAGTGGTGGTATGTTTAAGAATTCAGGGGATTCCACACATATTTTTTGGCATGGGAATAATAATTTATCTTATGATTTTAGTGAAATTTTCACCTCTTATTTTACCAATCCTTATACTAGCAACATTGTAACCAACCCAAATGATAATTTAATAAAAGTAGATAGCGTACTAGGTTGGCGTACCTCATCCCTTGGAGGAAGCTATTCTTATCACAATAGTAGAGAGATAGCCAATTTTGATGTCAATGGTAATCCAATTCAACTAGTCGATAAAAGATGGAATGGATCTAGTTGGGTGGATAGTTTTAAAACAGATTATCAATATAACAATGGGTTAGTTACCTCAGAGATTTACCAAGAATGGACCGGAAGCGGATGGCTTCCAGATGATAAAGACGAATATATGTATGATGGGCTTTCGCGATTAACCTCACATACGAATTATAATTACGATGTTTCTTCTAGTAGTTATATTCCTCAAGATAAGTATCTGTATAGCTATACAGCCAATAATGACTTATCAGAGATTATAAACCAAACTAATTCAGGAGGCACTTTAGTAAACTATAATAAAGTCTCCATTCTATACAATGCGAATAATAAGATTATCTCAGAAACATATCTTGATTGGACAGGAGGTGTATATGTACCCGATACAAAACATGAATATGTTTATGATGCGATGAATCGAGTTATAAAATCTTATATTTTAAATTATGACGATGTAACATCTTTATGGGATACTGCGGGTACAATTGATTTTAATTTAAATTCAAATGGCTTAATTCTACAAAAAGATTACAAAACATATGACGCCTCAACCGGTACTTTTCATTTAAGCTATTCTCAATTTATGACTTACTCCGGTACAGGAAAACTTACATCTGCTACATCAGCCAATTGGGATGCCAGCACTAGTAGCTATAATTATAATGATAAGACTATACTTGAATATAACTCCAATGATCAATTTTCAAGTTATTACGACCAAACATATAGTGGAGGTAGTTGGGTTAATGTAGATGGAGATTATAAAGCGAATTATTACTATGAATCATTTACGGGTTTAAAAGATTTAAACTCTAATACCGCTTTTACTATTTATCCAAATCCCGCTAAAAATACTATTGATATCGTTGCTCAGGAATCCATACAATCAGTTTATATAATCGATGCGGTAGGCAGAGTAATATATAAATCAGCTTCATCGAATATGGGGCAACATGCAACTGTTGATGTTAGCGGCTACACCAATGGAAACTACTTTATCATGACTACCACAAAATCAGGAAAAGGGGTAAAACAATTCTCTGTATTACATTAGCCGCATCAAAATAATTTCTACCAACAAGGGAGCCTTTTTAGTTCCCTTGTTGTTTTTATATAGTTCCTCATCAATTCTAATTTGAAGGAATATCCATTTTTACTTTCTAAAATTCATGGCTTGTTTGGTGTATATCATCCAACGTTTGGTACGTGCAGGTCCATTATACTTCTCTTCTGTTTCTTTCTTTTTATAATAATAGCTAACGATATCCATAGCGGTAATTTTTCCTTTAACGATAGAATCATCATTTACATCAGTTACTAAAAGCGTATCCGTTTTAAGTTTCCCCATCAATTGCACACATACATCTAACCCTTCCTGTTCACTAATTGCTGGATATTGATCCTCATCAACTATTGGTTTTATTAATTCACTCACTTGCCCATGTACTAGCAAATCTGGGTGGTAAGAGTCTGGTGGCGCAACTCCACGACGTAAAATTTTCTCCGTCATAATACTTCCTTCCATTAAAAAGAACGAAACAAAATAAGCGGCGATACAAGCACACAATAAAGGGAGCAACCCTGTTGTCTGACCGGTAGTTTCTAACGCAAAAACGATAGAGGTTAATAATGCTCTTGAAGCACCGGCAAACATAGCTGCCATACCTACTAAAGCTGCTGATGCTAGTGTGATACTAATGCCAGGAAACAGATTGAGCAATAGCATCCCTATCAAAGCACCTAAGGCACCGCCAATAGTAAATAAAGGAGCTAAAGTACCACCTGAAGTACCACTACCTAATGCTATTACCCAAGAAAGATATTTCAAAAAGCATAACGATAAAAGCATGGCTAAAGGCAAATGTCCGGTCAATAAATTTTGAATATTATCATAACCAACACCCATTGTATAGGGAGCATAATACCCTACTACACCAACTGCTACGGCTCCAATGGCAGGCCACCACATCCAATGAATAGGAAGTTTTTCAAAAAGATCTTCAACCCAATAAACCGATTTTGAAACTAAAGAAGCGATAACCCCAATCACCAATCCTATCAACACATAAATTATCAAATCGGTTCCTGTAGCAGTTGGCAAAGCACCCATAGCAAATACCGGCTCATTTCCGAATAAAGCAAGATGCATTCCGGCTCCGGTTACACAAGCTAAGGTAACTGGGATTATAGAACGTGCAGAAAACTCGAATAACAATAACTCAATTGCTAATAATACTGCCGCAAGTGGGCTTCCGAAAATGGCAGCCATACCCGCACAAGCACCTGCACTCAGCATTATTTTTCTTTCAGAAGCAGAGATGTACATGATTTGTCCGGTAAAGGATCCAAACGCACCTCCAGTCGCAATGATAGGACCCTCAGCACCAAAAGGGCCACCCGTACCAATAGATATAGCAGCAGATAAGGGTTTTAATAAAGTAATTAAAGGGGGAATCTTGCTATCTCCAGATAAAATACGCTCCATCGCTTCCGGTATCCCATGACCACGAATAGCTTGCGACCCAAAACGCGCTATTAACCCAACTAACAAACTTCCAATTATAGGTATAGCCACTACATAAATCCCTAAATTATTTTGTGCAGGGCTTACCGGTTCAAAGGAAAACCTTCCATAAAATGAAAGGTTAGTAATCAACTCAATTAAATACACTAAAAGCTTAGCTATTACACCAATCACGAATGTATTTAAAATAGCTTGAAAGCTTAAAAATAAAATGCGTTTGTCAACTTTGTTACTCTTTGTTACTTGATTGTTTTGAGCTATAGGATTCATTGAAAGGGATAGAGGAATACTTTTATCTCTTGCGCACATTTGAAAATTTTTTTACAAAAATATGATGTTTGCAATGCTTTTTAAACATTCATCAAAAATAATTACTACTTTAATGTTGTTCATTTGCCCTTTATTGAGGTTTACAAAAGAAGAATTTTCAATTAAATGCGTAATTAAAAAACTGAATTATTGATTATCAACTACAATTGTGAAATCTTCCTAGCAGATTTCTAAATGAATTGTTAACAGGAAAAATTTTATAAAAGTCACCCTTTATTTTTTTTAACATTAATATTAAATACGCAATGTATTTTTAGATATTTGTACCTGATAATTAAAGTTCCATGAGAAAAATTAATTGTGATTCAGCTAGTTGTTTTTTTTGTAAAACTTGCCCTAACGATTGGATAGAGTTTACACGTTTAAAAAAACAGTCCTATTTGTTAAAGAAAGGGGAATCACTTTATTATGAAGATACACCTGCTAATGGTATGTATTTTATTTTATCAGGAATCGTAAAAGTACACAAGCAATGGGGAGACAAAGACCTAATCCTTAGGTTTGCAAAAGATGGAGATATCATTGGCTTAAGAGGATTTGGTGAGCTAAAGTACCGTGCTACCGCTACCGCATTATCAGGACTAAAAGTTTGCTTTATACCTACTGACCATATGGTTTCAAGTATGCGTATTAATTCTGATTTATCATTTCAAATACTACAGCTATACGCTACAGAACTTCAAGTAGCCGAACAGCGAATGAGTGACTTGGCTCATAAACATGTAAAGAATCGTATTGCAGACACATTACTTTTATTATCAAATATGTTTGGTACAGATGCAAACGGATTTTTAGATATCACGATTTCCCGACAAGATATTGCTTCATTTGCTGGCACTACTTACGAAACGGTTTTTAAAATCTTCACTGAATGGATTTCACTTAACTATATAAAAACTGAAGGGAAAAGGATGAAAATTTTAAACATGGAAACCATACAATCCTTTAAAGAATAACGACTCAATGACAAGTGTCCTTCAACGAAGCAAACTACTCTATCTACAGTTATAAAATCTCTAGAAGTATTCCCTCCTGAAAAAAAATCTTAAATAGTATCTTTGCCGTCCTTTAAAAAACGGAGCCATCGGGCAATTACAACATGGAACTATTAAGTAAGAATTTTTCTCATAACGAAGCAGAACTAAAATGGTATCAACATTGGGAATCATTAGGCTATTTTAAATCGACTCCTGATGAAAGACCTGCTTACACGATAGTCATCCCTCCACCCAATGTAACGGGTGTATTGCACATGGGTCATGCCCTTAATAATACAGTTCAAGATGTATTAGTACGAAGAGCCAAGATGCGCGGCTACAATACTTGCTGGGTGCCTGGCACCGACCATGCCTCTATTGCCACAGAAGCTAAGGTGGTTGCTATGCTTCGCGAACAAGGCATTGACAAAAACAAACTGAGTAGAGATGAATTTTTAAACATGCTTGGGAGTGGAAAGAAAAATATGGCGGTATCATTCTTCAACAGTTTAGAAAACTAGGACTATCGCTTGATTGGGATAGAACAGCGTTTACTATGGATGAAGAGTATTATGCAGCGGTTATTCGTGTCTTTGTGGAACTGTTTGAAAAAGGAAAAATTTATCGTGGTGTAAAAATGATAAACTGGGATCCTAAAGCCCAAACTGCACTTAGCGATGAAGAAGTAATCCATAAACAAACCAACTCAAAGCTATACTATGTTCGTTATGCCATCGAAGGCAGCAACGATTATATTACCATTGCAACCGTAAGGCCTGAAACCATCTTAGGCGATACTGCCGTTTGTGTGCATCCAGAAGATGAACGCTATGCTCACCTAAAAGGAAGATTCTGTTTTGTCCCTTTAATCAATAGAAAGATACCTATCATTTTTGATGATTATATCGACCGTGAATTTGGTACCGGTGCTTTGAAAGTAACCCCGGCACATGATATTAATGATTACAACTTAGGGCTTAAACACAAGCTTCCTGTTATAGATACCTTGAACGATGATGGCACAATGAGTGAAGCAGCTACCCTATATATTGGGCAAGATCGTTTTGAAGTAAGAAAACAAATTGTTATCGACCTTGAGGCTACCGGCAACTTGGTAAAAACAGAAGATTATACTAACCAAGTTGGCTTTTCTGAAAGAACAAATGCGGTGATAGAGCCCCGCTTAAGTATGCAGTGGTGGTGCAAAATGAATGAAATGGCTAAGCCTGCTTTAGCAGCCGTTACTGAAGAAGAAATTGAATTTTATCCTGCCAAATTCAAAAACCTCTATCGTCATTGGATGGAAAATATTAAGGACTGGTGTATCAGCCGACAACTATGGTGGGGGCAAAGAATACCCGCTTGGTATGATGAGCAAGGTAATTACTATGTAGCCAATACAGAAGCTGAAGCCTATGCAAAAGCCCAAGCTGCCAACCCTGATATCAAAGCACTAAAACAAGATGAAGATGTTTTAGACACTTGGTTTTCTTCATGGTTGTTTCCTATGCAAGTTTTCGGATGGAATCAAAATGAAAACAACAAAGAGTTACAATATTACTACCCTACCAATACTTTAGTTACAGCACCGGAAATTATCTTTTTCTGGGTGGCAAGAATGATTATGGCAGGCTTTGAATTTTTAGATCAAAAGCCTTTCGAAAAAGTTTATTTTACCGGTATTGTAAGAGATAAACAAGGACGTAAAATGAGTAAGCAATTTGGCAACTCTCCGGACTTGTTAGGACTTATCAATCAACACGGCGCTGATGCAGTTCGCTTTAGTGTAATGATTTCCTCCCCTGCTGGTAATGATTTACTTTATGATGAATCTTCTTTAGAACAAGGCAGAAACTTTACCAATAAAATGTGGAATGCCTTGAAGCTGGTGAAGATGTGGGAAGCAAGAGTAGATGCATCTATCCCTATTGGTGATAGTCAATTTGCTGTAGATTGGATGGATAATCGCATCAATGAAGTATCTCTATCATTGAATGAACTATTTGACAAGTTTAGTCTTAGCGAAGCTTTGAAAAGCATTTACTCATTAATATGGGACGACTTCTGTTCATGGTATTTAGAATGGGTAAAACCTGCACTGGAAACAGGTTTATCTAAAGAGGTTTATGATAAAACAGTAAATTATTTTGAAAGACTGTTGCAATTATTGCATCCATTTATGCCTTTTGCCACAGAGGAAATATATCATCAACTGTGCCCTCGCAAAACCGGCGACGACCTTATCATCAAACAACTTCCTTCGGATACAACCATCCAAACAGAGATTCTTCAACAAGCTGCATTTTTGAAAGAACTCATCACGAACATTAGAGATGCGAGAAACAAAAATCAACTAAAAAACAAAGACCAAATAATGCTTGCCATAGAAACCACTAATAAAAACTACTACATGAGCATCAAAGAAATCTTTAGCAAGCAAGTGAATGCCGCTACTATAGATTTTGTTACAGTGGCTATTCCAGGAATGGCTATCGTAGTAGGCACCGACAAGCTATATATGACTTTTGAAGGAGGTACTGTAGATACCGACAAACAAAAAGAAGAACTTCAAAAAGAGCTTGATTATATGCAAGGCTTTTTAAATAGTGTACAGAAAAAACTTTCTAATGAGAAATTTGTACAGAATGCCAAGCCTGAAGTGATAGCTATAGAGCGTAAAAAGGAAGCCGATGCAACCGCTAAAATTAAAACCTTAATAGAAAGTTTAAATATGCTTTAGGGATTGCCAAAAGTTTATCTTAAACAACAGAATCCATTAACTTTATCAATCGAGAGTGCAATGACTCTTTTGTAAATAAACTGTATTATGAAGTTGAAGCAGCCTTGGATAATTTTATACCTTTTGCCAATGTTGATTTTGCTTTCCTCCTTTGTAATAAAAGAAGAAGGTAAAAAAAGCAAAGCGGTAAATCCCTACTTAGGAACATCAAATCTAAGCGGTGGGCTTATAAAAAAACAGGTTTTTGACTCCTTAACAAAGCAAGGACTCACTGCGAAAGATAGCTTAAGAAAACCTTGCAAAGTGCTTGGCTTCACCTTCAGTTACGGCGAAAGAAATATCTATGAAGATGCTAATGGACGACCTACCGTAATGACCGATTACCTTTCCGAATATTGTATTGGCGATACACTCTCTACAGCATTTCAAAACTTTGTATTTAAAGATAATCGTACCAAACATGGTGATACTTTATATTTCGACCAAATAAAAATCAAAGACACCAAAGGAGTAATATCTATCAACAATAAGATGCGTTTCATCCTTACTAAATAAGTTGCTCACCTACGCAATAGAACGTGTTATGCAACTCATCCTACAAAATCTTTTACCAACACCCTTCCAGCAAAAACTAACCTCAAATAGTTCGGATATCTGGCTTCAAAACTTATATTTTAAGAAAGGGGAACATATCGCACTTATAGCGCCAAATGGAAAAGGGAAATCGCTTTTCTTTCAAATTCTTAATGGGCTGTATTCAGATTATGATGGAACGGTAATCTTGGGTGATAAAGAACTTAAAAGCTTTGACCAAGAGCAATTGGCTAAAATGAGAGCCCTCTACATAAGTACTGTTTTTCAACAAAATCAATTGTTTCCTCAACTTACCGTATGGGAAAATTTGGAACTAAAAAGATCCCTTACTCAAACCATTGAGTCTCCAACTCTTCAAGACATGATGAAGCAACTAGAGGTCGATGAAAAAAGAGATGCCCTATGCGCTTCCCTTTCCTTAGGAGAACTTCAACGAGTAGCTATTATTCGTTCCTTACTACAGCCTTTTGATTGGCTGCTATTGGATGATAGCTTTCAACACCTAGATCATCTTCATAAAGAAAAAGCAGCTATGATGATTTTAAAAATAGCAGAAAGAAATCATGCAGGTATTATAATGGCAACTATTGAAAATAATGATTACTTCCATTATCATAAAAAACTTTATCTCTAATCTTTGATGGAAGTCAGTCATAAAATACTCACTAAATTACTGCTTCGTAGCAATCACCATCAACGAAGGTGGTCAGTATGGTTATTACTTATCGGTGGGTTATGGCTGCTTTTTTCCGTAGGAATTCTCTGGTATAATTTTCATGGACTACTGTTTGGGAAATACAAAGCAGACAATCTCCGTAGTAGCTATATCAACCTTACAAAGCAGGCAACTAATAGTTCAAATGACCAATCTTCCGTCACTACCTTTTCTCATGAAGAGATAATGGCGTTACAACAACTTAAAGGCATCGAAGATGTGGCAGGTGTCTCATCCGTGCAGTTTCCGGTAATACTTCGATTGAATATTGGTAGCGGCTTTATGATTCCTATCTATTTAGAATCGGTTCCGGATAGGTTTATCGACCAACTACCTGAAGACTGGTATTGGAACCCGGGAAACAAAGAAGTACCCATCCTACTTTACCGTGACCTCTTAAATAGCTACAACAATGGATTTGCCCTCAGTCAAAATCTTCCTCAATATGCTGATACAAATTTTAAACAATTAATTTTTGACTTAGAACTTGGACGACCAGATAACAAAGAGACTTATTCAGCGCATATCATGGGGTATTCAGATAGGATAACCGGTATATTAGTGCCTCCAAGTTTTTTGGAATTTGCCAATCAATCTTTTAGTAACATTCCTCTAAAGTCGCAACCATCTAAATTGATTATAAAATTGCGAGACCCATCTGACGGTACCCTTCAAGGTTATTTTAAACAACATCATTATATAACTAATGCTGGAGTATTCAACTGGTCACTGTTAAGGGCTTCAACTGAGGTCGTTTATTGGTCTTTAGGCAGCATATTGTTGTTGATATTAGTAGTTAGTATGTATGCACTCGCTATACTTTTCCCATCCTTACTGTATCCGAAAAAACAAACGCTATCACTTTTGATTGAGATGGGATATTCACCTTCTTCACTTTACGTATTTCTTTACAGAAAGCTTATTTTATATTCCATCTTTTGTTTAATACTTGCAGTAGTCTTATCCCTTTTTACTCAATTTTTAATAGAGCTCATTGCAGCAACCCACCAACTTTCATTACCCAGTTATCCAATAGAATTGTTGGCAACATTTGTAGGTATTAGTACCTTATTGATGATTATATTTTTGAAGTTTTCAATTAATAGAACATTAGCAATTCGCATTAAGATGCTGTGGGCAGCAAAGTAAGTTTCACACGTTTGATACGCATTTTATCCAGCTCTAGAATGGTAAATTCAAAGGAACTATACACAATGGTTTCATTTACTTTTGGGAAACGACCGCATATTTCCAATATCAAACCAGCAATGGATTCACTGTCTCCTTTTACTGTATCAAATACTTTAGGCGATTTTTTGATGACACTACATACTTCATTTATTAAAGCCTTCCCTTCAAAAACAAAATTGTTTTCATCTATCATTTTGTAATCAAGTTCATCCACATCAAATTCATCTTTTATCTCACCCATTATTTGTTCTATAATGTCTTCGATAGTAACGATACCTGCAGTACCACCAAACTCATCTACTACTACTGCAAAATGTAAGTGTTGAGCTTGAAGCTCTTTAAAAAGCTCTTCGATAAATTTATTGCCCGGAATAAAATATGCCGGTCTCACTAATTGATGCCAATTTGTTGACGCCTTTTCTTCAAACAATAAAAGGTCTTTTGAGTTGACAATGCCAATGATAGTGTCTAAGCTGCCCTTGTAAACTGGCATTCTTGAAAACCCATTTTTAATTGCAAATTGTTTAAGCTGTTCGATGGTGAAATCATAAGGAACTCCACAAATATCTAAACGGGTGCGCATGATTTGCCGAACGGTTATATTGCTAAACTTCAAGATACCCTTGAAAATATTGACATCTTCGGTTGTGGCTATTTGCCCTAATGCTGTTTCAATTTCTTGTTCAAAGCTCTCGTTGGCATTACTATCGTTACTAAGTTGCTGTTCCGGACGTTGGGCAAAATAGGTATTGAAACTTATAATCAATCTACTTAAAGGACTAAATACAGCAGTAATGATAGACAATATCGGTGCTGCAAAAAGTGCCATTTGAATATGCTTTTGTCTTGCATATACTTTAGGAAGCACCATTCCAAATAATAGAAGAACAATTGCTACTAACACTGTTTGTATTAACCAGGTCAACATAAAGTTTAGCTGAGATGAAAGTAAATGATGCAGTAAGAAATTTGTTATAACAATTATGGCTAGATTAATAAAAACACTTGCAACAGTAATTGTAACAGCTAAAATTTTTGGTTGTTCTAATAATGCTACAAGTTGTAAAGAACCGGTTCTATTTCTAGTTTTTAAATAATCCATTTCTTTGGAGGTAAGTGCAAAACAAGCAGTTTCTGCCCCCGAAAGAATTCCGGTAATCAACAACAACACTAAGATAATTATGATATACCATGATGCATTAATGGTAGTAGGAGAAGCTATCAATAGGGTATTCATACTATCTACAATATTATTCATAACGCTACATTTTCAAAATGATTCTAAGGCTATTTGGGTATTCAAAAATAAAAAAAGGAAGATGATTTATCTTCCTTTAAAATGAGGTATCCAAATACTATTAAAACGGACGAGTATCTTTATTATCTTCTTCACTCAGCCGGTCATTCGAATAGTTCATGTCATCTGTAGATACGTTTAAATCAATAGAAACATCCGATTGGTGGTAGTCGCCATTTTCTTTACGTTTATCAAGCATCACTAAATTATCGCCTACTATTTCAGTTCCAAATTTTTTGTTTTTGTCTTTATCCTCCCAGTTTCTGGTTCTCAGTCTTCCTTCTATAAACACCAAGCTTCCTTTATGTAAATATTTCTGTGCTAGCTCTGCAAGACCGCGCCACAATACTACTGTATGCCATTCTGTTTGAGATACAAGATTACCGTTTTTGTCTTTATGAGTTTCTGTGGTGGCTAGTGGAAATTTTGCCACTGCTATATTCCCTTCTAAATATTGCATATCCGGATCCCGACCTAAATTACCAATTAGTATTACTTTATTTACTCCTCTCATAAATTGTATGTTTTAAACTGATTTGCAATTGTTTTTTTTTATTGCAGTATTAAAAATAATTCTTTTTTTCAAAAAAAGAAACTATCGTCTTAGGAAATGCATATTTTTTTAATTCATCAAACGACACCCAAATTCCGTCTTCTAAAGCAACCGATTTAATATCTTGACTCTTGACCAAATAAAATTGTGCATGGATGGTTTGATGGGATAACTTCTGAACACTACTTCCTTCATAGCTTACCGGTACTGCCAGTGTTGAAGATACGCATGATATCATTTTGTCTGCTTTCTCATGGGTCTTAGTTTCTATAAGGTAGGGTTCAAACAAGTGTTGCCAGATACCCTCTTGTTGTCGTTGGTGTATCCAGACTTTATTGTTACTTATTAAAATAACATAGTGAAAAAATCGAGAAACACGCTTCAGCTTTTTTGCTTTTATAGGCAGCAAGTCAACGGTTTTAGCTTTAAAGGCTGAGCAGGTTTTAATGAATACGCAAGTAGCACAAAGTGGCTGTGCCGGTTTACAAATAGTAGCGCCAAAGTCCATGATAGCTTGATTGTAGCTACCGGCATTTTCCTTATCCAGCAAGTCTTGCGCAAGCTTTTGAAATTGCTTTTTACCAACTGAAGAATCTATGGGTGTTTCAATCCCCCAATACCTTGCCAATACTCTATAAACATTTCCATCCACAACGGCATAAGGCAGACCATAAGCAAAAGAAACAATTGCAGCTGCCGTATAATCCCCTACCCCTTTCAATTGTAGCACCTCAGTGTACGATGTAGGAAATTGCCCTTTTAATTCATTAGAAATATATCGAGCTGTATTTAAAAGGTTACGACATCTATTATAATATCCTAATCCTTGCCATAGTCGAAACACCTCTTCATCAATAGCGTTTGCCAAGGCATTTATATCTGGATAAGCTTTTAAAAATCGTTCAAAATAGGGAATGCCTTGTTCGATGCGGGTTTGTTGTAATATAATTTCCGACAGCCAAATAATATAGGGGGAAGAATAAGATTTCCAAGGCAATACTCTTTTGTTTGATTGAAGATGCCAATTGAGTAATGTTTGGGTAAAAAAAGCAGATGCCTTAGCCGTAAGAATCATATTGCTTGTAAAATAAACTGAAACAATTTTAACGGACAACCTACAATCATTTATTGCTTGTTCGTAGTATTATGCGATAGTAATTTTCACTTCAAAAAATCAACAACATTCAATCATTTTATTTAAAAAATATCTCTCTTTACAATTACCTTTGCCACTCATTGCAAATTATGAATACGAAAACATTACAAGATACCGCTACACAAGTACGACGAGACATCGTAAGAATGGTACATGGTTGCCAAAGCGGACATCCCGGAGGCTCTTTAGGCTGTACTGATTTTTTAGTTGCATTGTATTTCCATACGATGAATCATAACCCTCAGTTTTCGATGAATGGTCAGGGAGAAGATTTATTTTTCTTATCCAACGGTCATATATCTCCGGTATTTTATAGTGTTTTAGCGCGTTCCGGCTATTTCCCCATTGCAGAACTAGCTACCTTCCGCCGTATCAACTCACGTTTACAAG
>CALMXV010000412.1 GCA_937871155.1 uncultured Taibaiella sp.
ATCCGGCATCATGGTAGCATAGTATTCTACAAGTTTGTCATCGCCAATATAGGGGTCGTATTTTATCTTCAAATCCGTACGTTTCCATCGACCTTGGCGCAGCTCTTCTTCGCGAGATGTAGGGGATTCTACTTTATTACAAGCAGTAAATACAAGCATCCCTAAAAGGGTAATCAATATGTATCTCATATTATAATCTTCACAGAATTTTCGCTAAGCTAATAAATTTGTTCAAAAACGGAAAAAAGGAAATGAAATTAGTTATGAACTATTTATTTCTTCGCATCGGTTGGTAGTTTTAAGATGCAAGCGCAAGCTTGGGCAATCAAGTTATAGACGGTAGCATAATCTGCTTTTACACCATACCAAGGGTCGGGTACCGATTCGTTTTTACCGGGATGTAACACATTGAGGAAAAGCTCCAGCTTCCCCGCCGTAAGTGCTGTTGGGTAAGTGTTTTGAATTTCTTCGAAAACATCTAAAGACATAGCATATACTTTATCATGTGCTTCTAGTAATGATAGGGAAAGTTGTTGCGCTCGTTGTCTGGTGATGTTCACACCATGCTGTTGGCAGATTTGCTGTGAGTAGGTATGGGGTGCTTCTCCTACATGAAAAGAAGCAGTTCCTGCAGAGGCAACTTCCCAGTCCATCTGATGTTGTTTTACAAGGCTTCGCATCACTCCTTCTGCTATTGGTGACCGACAAATATTTCCGATACAAACAAATAAAATACGCATGATGCAAAACTATAGTGTTGTATAAAGATGCAGTTGTTATAGTTTATTTATTGGCTAAGCCCAAGGCGACTTTCAGTTGGTAGAGGGATTTCCCGAAAGGGCTTTGTAATAAATAATGTAATATCGTCAAACGCCAACCCCAAAGGGTTTGTTTCCAAGAACTGCCATAGTAAGAACGGTAAGCAGCAAAGGATTCTTTCATAGCTTTCAAATACTGGGTAGAGCTGATGCCTGATGGGTCGAAGCGGGCTAGAGGATACGCTAAAAATGTATTTTTTTCATTTGCAATACGACAAAGGAAGTCGTAGTCCATCGCCATTTTAAATTCCTTTTTGAAAAGCCCGTATTTATGGTAAAGTTCTTTTTTTACAAACATGGTTGGGTGAAAGGTGCCTCTCATCCCTCGATAAAGCTTAGCCACATCAAAGGGTTTGCCTACTGTTACCCATAGTCCACCACGTAACAAATGTAGTTGGCCGTGTATCCATTTTAGTTGTGGGTCTTGGTCAAAGGTAGTCGCTACACGTTGTAGTACAGTAGCATCATACAGCATGTCGCCACTATTAAGGAGAAGGGTTATTGGGGCTGTTGCTTGTTGAATACCTTTATTAAAAGCATCGGCAATTCCTTCGTCCCGTTCAGTTTTCCATTTTCGATAGGAAGGCTGTGTATGTTCTTTTAGATAGTTATGGATTGCGAGATTTGTGGAACCATCTACAATAATATGTTCTGCCGGTAGCTGTTGTTGACAATCGATAGAAGCACAACTGGCTAAAAGCTCTTCCAGATTGTTGAAACAAATAGTAACGATACTGATAGCTGCCATGATTGATTGCACGTGAAGTGTGCTAAAAGAATTTAGGAATAGCTACTTCGCTAAAACGATCGCATACATACTTGATACGCTCTTCGTTGAGGTTAGCATGGTTGGGTAGATAAAGTCCATAATGA
>CALMXV010000413.1 GCA_937871155.1 uncultured Taibaiella sp.
CGTAGGTTGCCATCGCTACAAACAAGTGATGAAAAAGTAGTCAAAACAATTTTAGGACATTACATACGATAATTTTTTAAAATTGCCTCTTATAACCTCACTATAAATTTATTGCCCTCTTTTTGTTGATGCAATGAAATTGTTATGCCCATCTTATCTGCCAAGGCTTTCGACATCTTAAGCCCATAGCCATGCTGATTACTGCTTACAGCTCCCCAATTAAATATGGATTTTGCAGTCACTTCATCAATGGCTTTTCCGGTGTTGAACAAAGAAATTGTTTTTTGCTCCGTGTCCATTTTGATTTCTATGGTTCCCTTATTGGGTGTATGTTTCACGGCATTTGCAATAATGTTACGAAGTATAGTTTGCAACATATTTTCGTCGGTAGCAATATTGATATCGTGATCTGGAAGTAAAAGGGTTAGCTGCTTTGCATCAATGTAAGGTCGGTAGATGTTCAATACGCTATCTACAATTTTCCGTGCAGATATTTCTCTTCTTTCAGGTGTAAAACTTTCGAGTTGCGATTTGCTCCATATAAGTAAGTCTTCCATTGTTTCTAAAAGGTGCCCAGCACTTTGTTGCAGTTGCCGTTCTTTTTCTTGTCGCTGTTCTTCACTCAGCATCTGCGGGGCAAGGTTCTTTAGTTGTAAATAGCTGTAGAGGCTACTTACAGGGCTTCGCAGATCATGACTGAGAATGGTAAATAGCTGCGCTTTCGTTTGATTAGCTTCGTTAAGCGCATGATTTGCTGCGGCTAATTCATCATTTTTCACTTTTAACACTGCTGCTTTCTTCTTTTTATTCTGAAAGTTGATGATAAACATAACCGCTAATAATACAGCCAACATAAATCCAATAAGGAAGGCAATTTTTTGTTTTTCATTAAAAGCCAATTGTTGATTTTGCAGTCTTATAGTCTGTGTTTTTTCATTGTTTTGAAATTTGGCTTCAGCGTTGGCAATGCTTTGTCTTGATGCAATAGTATATACCGAATCTCTCAATGGTATATACTGTTGGTAATAATGATTGGAAAGTTCCCAATTACCCAATTCGTTATAGCATTGTGCTAATGCCAGGATAATATCAAGCTTTCTTTCCACAGAAATATTATCAACAAATTTTTCAGCCTTCAAAAGATATGGCAAAGATTGTTGGTACTGTTTTTCAGCTAAGAAAATTTTGCCTTGCAAATAGTCCATTTCTGGCAACAGTGTTTCATCAGGGAAACGTTGGTAAGACGCTTTTGCTTTTTGCAAATAGTAGGCAACCCGATCAAAATTTCTATTTTCTAAATAATGATAAGACATACTAAGAAATGTAGCTACTAACACGGCAAATTGTTCTTCGTTTTCATTTGACATTAATACCAAAGAGTCTATTTCCCGTAATGCATTAGTGGTATCACCTTCGAGCAAAAAGGCATCGGTCATTCCTTTGAAATAATAAGCTAGGCCCGATTTGTAATTAGTAAAGTAAGGTCGAGATGCCTGATAGTATTCTTTGGCTTTACTGCTTTTTTGCAAGAGGTATATGCCACCGATATTGAAATAAGCCACGCCAATATTGGCGCTATCTGCGCTGTTTTTTGCGTCTGTATTTTGTCGCTTTTTTAGGAGTTCAACCTGTTGCAACAAGCTATTAATTTCGTTATCATAAAGCCCGTGTTGATGATAATAAGAAGCCAATGCATTTAATAGTGTGAGCTTATTATTGGGATTGCTAAGTGTGTCTAATCTTGAGCGTAAGATTGCAGCTAAACTGTCTTGCTGCGAGGTATATTTCAAGGATAAATTATAAGCATCTAAAAGTCTGCCTTCTGCTTCCAATATACGTTTCAGGTTGTTGGCTTGTAGCGCAAAACTGTGTGATTTTTTGTAGTAGAAAATTGCAGAATCAATGCTTTGAGAAAACCCAGCGCCCATAAAAAAATAGAACAGCGATTTGTTTTTCGCATCATTTTGTTTAAGGTATTTAAAGCAGTCTTTGGCGGTGGCTATTAATTGAGCGGAGTTTTCAGCATTCAATTCCTTATCGCAGGTCTTTGTTAGGTACAAAATGGAATCGTCGTAGGAATTACAATTTGTGAACTCAAATTTTGGTTGTGCTGAAATAGAAAATACACTACAACAAACCATCAACAGAAAAAGTAAACTTTTTTTCAACACCCTAGCTTTAAAATATGAACAAGTGAAATTGCATCTGTTGGTAATGATTTTTTGCTACTGTTTGCGAAGCTCACTGACAACACTTCTATACGTCTTACCTACGGGTATCTGTGTGTTTTCAATAAAAATATTGTTTTCTATAAAACTTTCAATGCGTCTAGAATTGACAGCATAACTACGATGCACACGGGCGAATAATGGGATATTAAAGCTTTCCAAAGTACGGCTAAGGTTTCCTAAAGTAATATAGGTTCGCTTTTTTGTAAAGATGCGTGTATAGTCTTTTAGTGCTTCTAAGTAGAGAATATCTGAAAGCAAAACGCGATGAGTTTCGAAGCCTTCGTGGATAATGACCGTGTCTTGCTCAATGCTGTGTTCATATTTAAGTGCCTTTTGCTTGATATCCAAAAAAGTTTTTGCTCTTGTTATTGCATGCTGTAAGCGTAGTGCGGTAATAGGCTTGAGGATGTAATCAAGTGCATAAAGTTCAAAAGCCTCAATGGCAAAATCGGGATGACTGGTGATGAAAATGCAAAGTGGAGGACTTTTTAAACTGCGTAGAAAATCAATACCATTGACTAGCGGCATTTCTACATCTAAAAAAAGAAGGTCTGGTGGATTGTCATTAATGAGTGCAACGGCTTCTAAAGGGTGTTCAAAACTTCCTTGCAATTGTAAGGTTCTATCTGAACTGGCATACGCTTCAAGTAACATTCTATCGGTATCGTTATCATCTACGATTATATATCGCATAATGTGACTTCTATTTGAAAGGAAAAGTTAGAAAAAAAACGCTACCAATGAAAAGAAAAATTTCCACTCGTCTATTTCTACATGCCTTTAGTAGATTTTTACGACAATGGCTATAAAGGTAGAAATACTTTCACAATTCAATTTTTCATTCACGAAAAAAATCATGCTATGAAAAAAACAGCACTCTCCCTGTTACTATTAGGGGCTTGCTTTGCAGTTAATGCACAGAATGTAGGTATCGGGACTACTACCCCGAGCGAAAAATTGGAAGTAAACGGCAGTATTAAGATTACTGACGGCACACAAGCCAATGGCAAAGTACTGATCAGTGATGCCAATGGCAAAGCATCATGGAAGCAGATTATGAGTAAGGATACTCTGTCGTTGAGTCCTATATCATTTATATCGCCAACTTGAAACCACAGCACTTCTCCATCCAAAACCTATTTTACAAGCAGTGTGTCGAACGGGTTGCTTATGGCTCCCGTCAACCTACCGTCTGGAGCAACTATCTCACAAATCATCGTAAAATATTTCGACAACGATTATGTCAATGATTATACAATAGCGCTTTGGTATATACCACAAGGAATTCCCTTTTCATCTCCACTAGCTACATACACTACTACCAACAGCAATAGTACAGCTGTATATACCGTTGCACTAAACATATCTACACCAATAACGATTGATAATACTAACAATTTCTATTTTTTTTCTATGACAGGAAATTTTATTAATGGCTACGATGGTATTTGTGGGGTACGTATTGCCTTCAGCTATCCGGTGAATAACTAACCATTCTATAAACAACCTAATCATGAATCACTTTTTAATAGCAATAAAGTTTACTAACTAAAATGTCGAGTGAAAATTCCATTGGATTCAAACATCTATTAGGATATTGAAGAAACAAACTTACCGTTTATCTATTTTTTTACGCCCTTCATAGAGTTATTGTATGCTATGCATTAAGCAGCTACTACATTCACTTATTCAATTAATTTTTTAAAAATGACCTTATGAAAAAGAGATTTTTACTTTCAGTACTACTTGCCTCCAGCATTGCTACTATGGCACAAAATGTAGGTATTGGTACTACATCACCTACCGACCAGCTACATACTACCGGCACGGTACGCTTTCAAAACTACAATGGCAAGGGTGATCGCATCTTAATGATTGATAGTGCAGGAAAATTAAAAACAGGAGGCTTTGGAACAGTTTTCAGAAGCAATGCTGCCAATAGCAATTTAACTATACCTGATAACGGATGCACTGGAGGCATTGATGCTAGTTCCTTCATAAGTGTGAGTGGCGTTACT
>CALMXV010000414.1 GCA_937871155.1 uncultured Taibaiella sp.
ATCTACACGAGCTAAACGTGGTGTATTGTTCCCGTTTACAAATACCCATTTTCCATCAGCTACACCGTCTGTCATAGACATTTCAACGTGGTGCAAATCGTCCCAAGGAACAAAACCATGCGAGGTATTCAACATAGGTTTGGTTTCTTCACTATAGCCCCATCCTTTTTCCGGATCAACGGAGAATACAGGGATTACGCGAAGCAAACGCCCGCTTGGAAGACCATATACACTAAGTTGGCCGCTAAAACCGCCGGAAACAAAGTTGTAAAATTCATCGTATTTGCCAGGGGCAACATACACTTTGGAAGCGGCATCACCACTTACTGCGGTGCTCGTTCCTTTTGGCTTACATGAGCTGACACTTAGTGCTGCTGCAGCCATGATTCCGATTGCTATACTCTGCTTAATCATAAAGTATAAAATTTAAAAGTGAGTTTTCGATTTTAAAAGAGCAATAGTTATGTATTGCTTATTGTTGTAACTATTCAAAATTCTAAGGCAAAAAATTTCTCTATTCCGTATAAAAGGAACTTTTTAAAAACAAGTTGTTTATTAAAATTTGACTTTAGTTGGGCTTATTTAGCACCATCATTCTGTCTCATGAATTCAACAATTTCGCGTGCTTCCGCCTCTGCTAAGTTTTGGTTTGGCATACGTACTAAACAAAGTTCTAACTGTGCTTGTACTTCAGGATCTTTATCAATCATTGGATCAGGATTGGTAATGAAGTTCATTATCCAATGTGGAGATCGTCTTTCTGTAACACCTTTCCATCCCGGACCAACTAATTTTTCATCTGATGTTTTGTGACAAGAGAAACATTTGGTTTCAGAAATTGCTTTACCTTTTGTAGCCATTGCCCCGTCAAATTTGCTAATATCCACATTTGTAGCGTCAAATTTTCCTTCACCACGTTTGGGGTCATAATTAGTAGCTTCAGCAGGAGCTTCCGCCGCAGGAGCTTCAGTGGTAGCTGATTCGGTAGATGCAGCTTCTTTATTTTCACTGCTACCACAAGCACCAATTATCAAAGCTGTAGCTAAGCTCATTACGGTAATTACTTTCTTTTTCATTTGCGAATTGTTTAATTTTTTACAAAAATAGTTTCGCTAATTTAACATTTCTATGACTAAAGTCATAACTATACCCCAAAACAGAAGTGATTGATATCATGAATATTTGAGAAACTCATGACGATAAACATGTTTTAGATTAAAGGGAAAGGCTTCAATTATAAATTAACATTCAACTAGAATGGAAAAAAATGTGAGCTTGAAATGAAACAAGGAAATGTTGAAAAAAAATAATGTGGGTGGCCTCGCCTGGAATCGAACCAGGATCTGGAGCTTCGGAAACTCTTATACTATCCATTGTACTACGAGGCCATAAGTTTATTTTAGTTGAATCTTTAGGAGGCTCAATAGTAGCTATTAGATGAATGGTACCAACGCCACTGAAGCAGCTAGCATTGACAAATGCTGACTAACTAAAAGAAAAAACAAGTACTGCAAAGAACTTAAAACTAAAAAAGACCAGCACTGTAACTGGTCTTTTGGTAGCACGTACGGGAGTCGAACCCGTCATTCCTCCGTGAAAGGGAGGCGTCTTAGCCGATTGACCAACGCGCCATTTCCCGTTTGGGATTGCAAAGATAGGCAACATTTTTTCATTGCCAAATTTCTTTACAAGTTTTTTATTTCGCTTCCATCATAGCTTGTACTATAGGTAGAAAGGTAGTTGCTTTTAATGAAGCACCGCCAATTAACCCACCATCTACATCCGGACAAGCAAATAGTTCTTGTGCGTTTTTATCATTACAACTTCCACCATAAAGTATTGTGGTGTTGTTGGCTATATCATTGCCGTATTTCGAAGCAATAATTTGACGTATATGGGCGTGCATTTCTTGCGCTTGCTGAGAAGTAGCTGTGCGCCCAGTTCCGATAGCCCAAATTGGTTCGTATGCTATGGTAATATTTGCAAGAGTAGTTGCATCTAGATGAAACAATGCAGCGGCAATTTGATCGGCTACATAAGTAGCTTGTTGGTTGCTATCACGTACTTCCAAAGGCTCGCCACAACAAAAAATGATGTGTTGATTTTGTGCAAGTGCTAAGTTAATTTTCTTAATAAGAATTGTATTCGTTTCATTGAAATATTGTCTTCTTTCAGAATGTCCGATAATAATATGTTGCACACCAGCACTCTTCAATTGAAGTGCTGCCACCTCGCCCGTATAGGCTCCTGAAGCTTCTGAAGCTACGTTTTGAGAGGCTACATGAATATGTTCATATTCGTCCAACAGGAGTTGAGTAGGTACAATATGCAAAAATGGAGGGGCTATTACGACTTGTTTGCTTTCATTCAATTCAGGCAAGCCTGCTAAGATAGCTTCCGTAAGTACTTTTCCTTCTTCTAGGGTAAGGTTCATCTTCCAATTGGCTGCTACAATTTTCTTTCTCATATATAGTTCGTATTAAGTTTTTGATTTAAGAATTTGCAAAAGTAGCTCTTTGTGCTTCTGTTTGCTTAAAAATGTGTTGAAACAATTCGAGCTCAGCTTCCGATAGTGCTTTATTCCTTCTTGCCATCATACGGCTTGCTGTTGCCATTGCTTGTTTAAACTGATACGTGGTCAAACCTTCGCTACCACCCCAACAAAAAGAAGGGATGAACTTTTCAGGGAAACCGCTACCAAATACATTGGCAGAAACTCCGACTACTGTACCGGTATTAAACATGGTATTAATGCCGCATTTAGAATGGTCGCCCATCATGAGTCCACAAAATTGTAAGCCGGTTTGTATAGATCGACTAGCGTATTCATCCCAAATTTTAATCGTATCATAATTGTTTTTTAGGTTGGAGCAATTGGTATCTGCACCTAGATTACACCACTCGCCAATAACGGCATTGCCTAGATAGCCATCGTGCCCTTTATTGCTATTAGCAAAGAAAACAACATTGTTGATTTCACCTCCAACCTTGCACCCTTCGCCAATTGTAGTAGCTCCATATATTTTTGCACCCATTTTAATAACCGCATGTTCTCCCATTGCTAACGGACCTCTGACGATACTGCCCTCTAATATCTCTGCATCTTTAGCTAAATAAACCGGACCTGTACTTGCATTGATAATACAACCGGCATGAATGGTAGCTCCAGCTTCTAAGAACACATGTTCCTTACCTACCAATATGATATTATCCGGTAAAGGTTGTGAGGTTCTTCCTTGAGTCAATAATTGAAAGTCGCTTCTTAATATCGAATCATTCAGTGAAAAGATATCCCAAATGTGCTTGATAGTTTGTACGTCGCATTCACATAAAACAATCTCATAAGAAGCTGTAGTCGGTTCAATATCCTCCCACGAAATTGATGAATCGGATCTAAAAGCAATCAGTAGTTCACCACAAACAAGTTTCTGATTAAATGACAGCTTATTGATTGTTTCTACTAATGTCGATGAAGCCACAACAGCACCATTGATATATACATTATCTGCTGTATTCGAAATAGGATATACTGCTTGTAAAATTTCTGAGGTGGCAGTAGAGGTAGGTTGCTTCAGCAAAGACTCCCATCTTTCTCGTAAGGTAAAGATACCACAACGAATGTCTGCTACAGGACGGGTGTGGGTAAATGGCAATAAGCTATGACAGGCAGTACTGTCAAACAAAATATAATTCATCATTTGGATGCCAAAGATAAAGATTCAAGTCTAGTAACTGCGTTCAATACAAGAAGGCTATTCTGCCTTTTCCCATACTGCTGTCCGCCCAATTAAGGAAATGCCTACATAACCTCTTACATCTAGCGAGTTGCCGTTATGGGTAATCTTGCAAGAATAGGTCTTGCCGTTTTTAGGGTCGTAGATGGTGCCGTCTTCATAGGTTTTTTCTCCATCTTTCTCAAAACCTTTTAGTACTTGAAGTTTCAATAAAGGGTGCTCTCTTTTATTTTTATCTGGATTGTTTTCATCCACTTTAGGTTTGCCGTTTTTATTGGGCACTTTTAGCCAGATAATCTCTCCATAAAACTTACCGTTGGTGGCTTTGAAGATATTTATCTTAGCGGTTTTTTCTCCATTATACCATACCCCTTCAATTTTATCTTTTGTCTGTGCAAATGTTTGCATCACCATCCCCAACATGAGGACAAATAAGTAAACTATTGTTTTATTCAAGATGCTTTTCATAAGAAATTTAATTTTATGGGTGAAGATGTTTTCTTATTGATTTTCTAA
>CALMXV010000415.1 GCA_937871155.1 uncultured Taibaiella sp.
CTTTATCTATTATTAAACTAGCTAATGTTAAATATATGGGCATAGTGTTTTGTTTCTAAAGGGTGTCATTCTGCTGTATTTTGTTTTTGTTTGTTGCGGTTTGGTCTGTTCGGTAACGCTTACAGCTAACTCCAAAATATACACAAGTTTAAAAAAGACTATTGACAATTAATGAGTAGCAAATACATAAGTTTATAAACAAAATACCAATAATCGCAAGTAGGATGAATTGGCGATTTGCGATAGCATTTTTGTACTGCTCAAAACCACAATAAAAAAGGTCGTACCAACTGATACGACCATTAGAAGAAGTTAAATGCTTTAAATCAATTAACGAACAATGATTAATTTTTGCTGCAATATACTGTCCATTTTATCAGCTTCATAACTTACAAAGTACATGCCTTGTGTAAACTTAGAAACATCGATTGTTAGACTTGCTGTACTTGTTCTTTCACTATAAATTGTTTTTCCGATAGCATCTTTTATCTCTATAATTCCCGATACAGTTGTAAGCCCATTTAATATAAGGGTTACCGTTTCTGTTGCAGGATTCGGATATAGTTCCATGTTTTTAGAAGTTCCTTCTACATCGTTGATACTTGTTAGTGGATCGGTTTTAAAATATTGGGTAACACCGCAACCAAAGTCCCCGTTGAAATACCCTTTAATAGGTAATTGAGCAATACCTGTTTTACCTCTTACAATGATGTTAGCAGCTCCAGGATTCGGGTTGTAGTATTGGAACATCCACCAGCTCATACCATCACAGCCTGCATCATCTACCACTAATTTATAGGTAGAAGTGCCTAATCTTACGGTATCTAAATAGGTAGTGTTGGGAGTATTGTTGATACGTTGAGCCACAATGTTTCCATCTACATCAATAATTTTCCAATTGTTTTCACTAACACCATTGGCAACTTGAGCATTGGTTTTCATTTGTATTCTAAGCGTTGCCGGCCATACAGGTACTGCATCAAAATAAGAACTAAGACTATTATTTGTAGCATCTCCATCATTAGTTTGACTGTTTACTTCTAATATCTTAACCTCAAATTTATTATTAGTTCCAGTAGCTGTTTTCAAGGAAGTACATTCAGCCAATTCAATGGTTTGATTATTTAAAGACGGAATGTTACCATTCCAAGTGTATTGTTGAGGAGTGCTACCTGCTACTCCATACTCAAACTTAATAGATGTTATTGAGGTGCTGCCACTATTACGTACTACTATTTTGGGTTTACCTACAAAAGGGTTTTCACGATAGTGACTTTCTTCGTTGGTAGGAGCAATGATATCATCGATGCTTGCATCTAGTGTATGATTTGTAGCGCCATAATAAACAATGACATTTTGAATCTTATACATAGCAGTACTTCCGCTGCTGCTAGGTACAGATGTGTAAGGAGGAAACGCAACATTGATAGAATAATTGCTATTAGCAGTAACACCGGTTAGTATATGAGAGTATTGATGTACTAAATCACCAGGGCACCAACTAGCTCTATCAATTACCCATGTTCCATTTTGAGGATAATAGT
>CALMXV010000416.1 GCA_937871155.1 uncultured Taibaiella sp.
TCATCATATTGGCAATTGGGTATTCTTTCAACAAAACAATCGACCTCTCTAAGAAAAATTTACTCCATCAAGGTTTGGTTGGCTTTCTACTGATTACTATGGGTAATGGATTGGTAAGCTGGGGCGAAAAATATATCCCTAGCGGCGTAGCGGCATTGATATGCTCCTTGATGCCTATCTGTGCTGTTATCATCAACTTGATACAATCCAAAAAAGACAAACTCAATGGCATTATCATTTTTGGAATGTCGCTAGGCATGTGTGGAGTTGGGCTCATTTTCAAAGACGATTTGGAAGCCCTCAACAACAAATATTATCTCTATGGGATGCTGGCTACTTTTATTGCTACTACGAGCTGGGCATTGGGGAGTGTATTGAATAAAAACCGCTACAATCCTACCAATCCAACATTTAATGCTGGGCTACAGGTAGTGATGGGCGGCATCTTTTTATTTGCTTTTAGTCCACTAATCGATAGCTATCAAAACATGGACCTCTTACATCCTGATGTGCTGTATCCATTAATCTATCTGATAGTTTTTGGTTCTATCCTTGCCTATACGGCTTATATGTTTGCCCTCAAAGAACTACCGGTGGGCATCGTAACCTTATATGCTTATGTGAATCCGTTAGTAGCAGTGGTGTTGGGATATTTTTGGTTGGATGAAAACCTGACAGGCTATACCCTCTTAGCCTTTATTTCCATCATTGCAGGTGTGTA
Organism: uncultured Taibaiella sp.; assembly: GCA_937871155.1. Classification (GTDB taxonomy): domain Bacteria; phylum Bacteroidota; class Bacteroidia; order Chitinophagales; family Chitinophagaceae; genus JAFIGV01. Next base: position 722 of record CALMXV010000416.1, read on the forward strand.
TCTAGTAAACTATGGCTATAAACGACAACAGAGAAAAGCCATAGACTTACCAATGAATTAATAAAATAAAAAAAACAAGTCGTTCACCTGATGAAAAAAGCACTGTTACAAATGCATTTAGCGGTACTCCTTTGGGGATTTACCGGAGTATTAGGCAGGGCAATTACATTAGATGCTGTCGTGTTTGTATGGTATCGGATGCTGCTAACGGCTTTGTTTATGATAGTTATTTTATACTATCGAAAGCAATGGGTAGCTATTGCAAAGCAAGATTTAAAGCAACTGATTCTAGTAGGGAGTTTGATAGCGGTGCATTGGGTGGCTTTCTACGGAAGCATCAAGCTGGCAAATGCTTCTATCGCCTTAGTGTGCTTATCTACTGCGAGTATTTTTACTACCATTACCGATGCATTATTGCATAAAAAAAGACCCAACCTACGTGAGTTGCTCATAGGGGCTATAGCCATTGCCGGTGTAACGGTGATGTATGTGACCCCTCACCAAACTGAAGCAGCTACACAACTACCCAATAGAAATTGGGGCATTATCTGTGGTGTGTTTGCTGCCATGCTAAGTGCTGTGTTTACGGTGTTGAATAAGCGTATTGCAGCAAAGTATCCTGCTCGCACGATGGTGTTTTATGAAATGTGTACCGGTTGGTTGCTCATCAGTTTAATCGTACCCTTTTATATGATGAGTACACCTGATGTTCGTTTTTTACCAAGCGTTTGGGATTGGATATGGCTTATCGTACTTAGTCTATGTTGCACTGTATGGGCGCAGTCTTTAGCCTTAAATGCGCTTAAACATATCAGCTCCTTTACCTCAACCCTAAGTGTCAACTTAGAACCCATTTATGGCATCGGGCTCGCCTTCTTTTTCTTTCATGAAAATCAAGAATTGAATTATGGGTTTTATCTGGGCTTAGCATTAATCCTTTTATCGGTAGTGCTACAAATGTTTCGAGTGTTGCGACCGAAGAATTACCTATTAGATAAAGGTGCTATTGACTAATGGATATGAAAGAAGGTATTGGCACCCCTCATAATGACTACTACTAAGCAAAGCCCAATAGTAATACGAACCCTGAACGGTGCTATCGCCACTCCCGATTCATCAAGGTACAGAACGGTGAAGCCCCCAATAAAAAAACATTACGATTGGCTACTGACAAACTTCAGCCCAACGATAGATGCAATGAGTGTGGTGATAAAAAATAGTCGAAGAAAAGTAGCCGGCTCTTTGAAAAATAACATACCCATGATAACGGTACCCACAGCACCTATGCCGGTCCATACTGCATAAGCTGTACCTAATGGAAGGGTTTGTGTAGCTTTGTAAAGCAAGTACATGCTGAGCGAAAGACATACAAAAAAACCTGCCCACCAATAGAGGGCAATGTTGCCTTGCGTTTCTTTTGTCTTGCTAAGGCAAGTGGTAAAGCCTACTTCGAAAAGCCCGGCGAGTATGAGAAGGAACCAATTCATGCATCAAAATAACTTAGAAAAAATCAAAATAATCATGCCTCTCAATTATCTTAAAAGTGCGCATCGTCAATTTGACTATTATAAACTGCTGGGAGGAAAAGCGCTGTCCCAATTGGAAGATGAAGCGTTGTTTTATTCAGCTAATGATGCCAGTAATAGCATTGCCATCATCGTGCAGCATCTTGCAGGAAACATGCTGAGCCGATGGACAAATTTCTTAACTGAAGATGGCGAAAAGCCTTGGAGGGAGCGAGATGAAGAGTTTGAGATGGTATTGCATACTCGTGAAGAAGTGTTTCAATTTTGGGAGAAAGGGTGGCACTGTTTGTTTGCTGCGTTAGAGAGTATTACGGATGATGACTTGGAACGAATTATTTACATCCGCAACGAAGGGCATACCGTACTTGAAGCCATCAATAGACAAATAGCACATTACTCGTACCATGTAGGGCAGATAGTGTATATCGCCAAGCTACTCGTGGGTGAAAATTGGAAGAGCTTATCCATACCGAAACGACAATCGAACCACTACAATGAATCGAAGTTTGTGCAAGAGAAAGGTATTCGGCATTTTACAGAAGAAGAAATGCGCCGCCAAAGAGAAGAAGACCTAAGCAAGAATGAAAATTAAGTAGGTCTTAACTACAAACGATATCGATTTATAGCTGGTCAATCAAATCAAGCGTGAACGCTTCCATGCTATGTAGCTTAGCATCTGAAAGCGAAAACTTAGGATTGTGGAAGTGATACTCGTCCGGCACGGCGATAACCTTCATCCGTGCAGCCTTACCGGCAATGACACCATTGATGCTATCTTCCAACACCACACATTCCATAGGATGGCTTCCAAGTTGCTCTGCACATTTTAAGAACACGGCAGGATGTGGCTTTCCCATCTCCACTTCGTCTGCTGAGGTGATTTGATCAAAGCAATTGCCTACACCGAAACAATCTACTAAAGCATGTATCATACGAGCTGGCGATGAGGAGGCCAGTCCGATTTTATATTGGTGGGATTTTAGCAATGATAATGTTTCTTTTACTCCTTTTAAGACACTTCCTTTTTGCTTAGACAAGGCGATGATATCATCCAATATTTCTTCAGCTACATCCTTTGAAGACGCACCATTCCAAGGATATTTAATCGCCCAATAATCGGTGACTTCATAGATACGCAAGCCAGTTGTTTCTTTGAAAAGCCCTTGAGTAATAGGAACTCCATGTTTCTGTGCTATTCGCAACATACTTTCTCCCCATAGTGGTTCGGTATCGAAAAGCAAACCATCCATATCAAAGATAGCCGTGTTTATAGTCATGGTGGAACGATTAAAGGTTGCAAATGTAACGAGCGACAACGACTTGACCACTATTGATACAAGATCCTCTTTATAGAATTACGAAATTGAAGATGGGTTATCTTTTTTATTTCTACGCAACCAAAGCATCACCAAATAAGTTAATGCATAACCAATGATAGCTGCTACGATAGCTAGTACGGTGCCACCTAAGAAAAAAGCAATCCCTTCATCCTTCACCCGCTCAAGGGTCAAATGGTGCCAATGGAGTGACCAGTCATCATAGCCTAAGATAATCTTTCCGGTAGCCAGACTAGCCATCCAGATAATAGCCGTCATTGGAAAAATGCTGATGTTGGCAGCTAGTAAAAACAAAGCTTTATTGAGCCTGAAAAATATCGTTAAAGGAATGCCGATAGCTAGTTGAAAGCCCCAAACGGGAACGATGCCCATAAATAAACCAAAGCTTACGGAGGCTGCTTTAAGGTGGTTGCTTTCTTGAGGGTTTTGAAATAAGGAACGCCATAATTGCACCCAACCTTCTTTCTTCATTAAGGAGATCACTAAGTCTCGAGGCTTTATCCATAGCAATGCTATCAACACCAAAACTGTATTTAAAATACTGATACGAGTAAAGTCTTTCAGTGGTCGGAAATGTGAAATGCGTTCTTCAGGCGAGGGATAATAAACAGAAACAGGCACACTCATCACCGGAACTCCACTCCAGGATGCCCTCACCATCACTTCAATTTCAAATTCGTATTTCTTAGTAAAATATTTTTTGGTGGCAACGGCAGCTAGTGGATAAGAACGATAGCCTGACTGTGTATCTGGCAAGGTGATACCAGTATTTACCCAAAACCAAAAGTTGGAAAACCGATTTCCAAAAGAACTTTTAGTGGGTACATTTTCTTGGTTAAGGTTACGAGCTCCTACCAATAGTGCGTTCTGTGTTTGCTCTAGTTGTGTTAAGAATACCAGCAAGTCTTCAGCATAATGTTGCCCATCGCTATCCAATGTAATAGCATGATGGTAATGGAGGCTATAGGCTTTTTTAAAGCCTTCTTGCAAAGCAAACCCTTTCCCTTGATTTTGTACATAGCTCACTACTGTTACTTGTGGATATTGTATTAACAGCTCTTGGGTAGCATCTGTAGAGCCATCATTGACCACAATCACATGAGACGTATAACTAAGAATACTGTCTAATACGGCGGCTATTGTGCTAGCATTATTGTATGTAGGCAGTAATACGCAAGCATGCATCTTTACAAACTGCTCTTCATATTTTGGTGTAGTCATGCTTGGTGTGGTAGTCGTGTGTTTGGGGCGATAAAAATATTAATCCCTTAGAGAATTCCGATTTATTTTTCTTGTAAATTTTGTTGGCATAGTTGCAACTTCTTCAAGATACTTTTCCGTTCGTCCACCGTAGCAATCTCCAAGGTAAGTGCTCTCTGATAGTAGGCTATAGCCGGCTGCCACCAACTTTGCTCCATGCAATAATCACCGGTTATACGATAGGCATCGTAGAAATAAGGATTGGCATTTATTGTAGCAGCTGTATCTACTGATTGATTATGAAGTAACGCCAATTTATTTTTTCTAAACACTAGAAAATCTTTGTACTCTTTGGATAGAAGAAAGGTATCGGAGTCAATATTGCGTTGATTATCGGCAATAGCTACATCTTGTTGAAGCCCTTTCATGGATAAAATCTTTTTTAAATCATAGCAAACATAGGCTCCTAGCTGCCATGGATTACTACTGACCCAAAAACGAAGGCTATCAGGCTCGAAGATGATGGAGTGATGTGCGATAAGTTGGTTAATCGCTTTTTCATTGCCCTCACCTATGTTTTGATTGTGTAGTCCTCTTCTATCCCTCAAGATGGCTGCCATTTTCTTTGGAGTCAAGGGTGTATTTTCTTGAAGCAACTCTTGTAACCGTTGATAACGATATACGGAGGCGCTATTGGCTTTTTGTTCTACATTCAATGTTTGATTTTCCAACAAAGCACTTTGGTAATGATTGGTACATTCAATGAAGTTTTGCTCCGGATCGTAAACAGCAAGTTGTGTTGGAGTCTTTTCGATTACTACTGCTTTATGGTCTTTGGCGCTGGCTACTAAAAAACTTTCTGACACAAACATCTCCCTTTTTTTAGCGATTGCGATAGCTTCTTCTAGGTTAGCCGCATATTGCAATACTTCACGTGCTACTAACGAAACAGGAGTTGCTGCATCAAATGGAATAGAAGATTTGGCTGCATTGATGGTAACGGTCAAACCTTGGTCGTTCATCCCGCTTACAACACCGATAAAGCCCCCCCAAGTAATAGAGGCAAATGCATGACCCTTATCGGACTTCACAAAGCTGACTATTTTATGTTCAGCAAAAGCATCTCCTACCCAAAAATCAAAATTGCGCCCTATCAGCATACTTCCATTTTCAGTACGACTACCCCATGCTCCAAACGAAGTGCAGCCTACCAACATCATATTTTGTAAGGCATGCCCAATATCATGTGCGGCATGGTAGCTAAGAATCCGATCATAGTTATCTCCTA
>CALMXV010000417.1 GCA_937871155.1 uncultured Taibaiella sp.
TAGGCAAACCGGCAGTGGTCAATATTAGTTGGGGTTCGCAATCTGGTGCACATGATGGTACTTCTTTATTCAATCAAGCTTGTAACAACCTTAGTGGTCCCGGGAAAATCGTAGTGATGAGCGCCGGTAATGAAGGGGGCAACAGAATACATCTCAATAAAACTTTTACTGCTAACGATACCACCGTTTCCTCATTTATCACCTTTAGCGACACCAGCTACCAACGTACATGGATAGATGCTTGGGGCGAGCCGGGAAAGACGTTTTGTGCTGCTGTAAGCCTTTATCAAGGAGGTGTAGTGGCTAATACTACAGGTTTTATTTGTATCGACAACAACCCACATAGCTTTTACTTACTTTCCAGAAACGGTTTGGATACCTGCTATATCGAAATGACCTCCTCCGCTGCGGAAATCAATAATGGTAAACCCCATATTTTCTTAAATGTATTCAACAAATCTTCTGATAGCATGGTGGTTCGTTTTAAAGCGAATAACGGCACCATCAACGCATGGAATGAATCTTACTTCTATGGTTATGTAAAACGCTATTCTAGTGAATTTGAAAGTTACTTTATCCCGGGTATGACGAATGGCAATACCAACTCTACAGTAAGTGAAATGGGCAGTGGCGACTCTGTATTATTAGTAGGAGCATACATCTCCAACAATACATGGACAAATATCAATGGAGCTAGCTATAACGTATCCGGATTTAAAGATAAAATTGCAGGCTTCTCTAGTCGTGGGCCTTATATAGATGGTAGAATAAAACCAGACATTACCGCGCCGGGCCTGGTAGTTGCCACAGCATCTTCTTCTTTCGATTCCTCTTATTATCCTTTCGGCACTAGCGGTGCTTATGTAATGACCGACTATGTAGATCCTACCACCGGAAGAACATTTTATTATTCTCAATTTTCAGGCACCTCTTGTTCTGCTCCTATTACTTCAGGTATCATTGCCTTGCTTCTTCAAGCAGTTCCTACAGCTTCTGTTGCTACTATAAAATCTATAGTAGCCCAAACGGCTATTACCGATATTCATACCGGCACTATCCCTGCCGCTGGAAACAATACTTGGGGACATGGTAAGATAAACGCCTATCAAGCATTGCGTAAGTTGCTACAACAAACTTCCGTAAGTACGATAGAGGGAAAAGCATTAGATGTAGTATTATACCCTAACCCTTGTCAAGGACAATTTAGCCTTGACTATAACAGCTTTCAAAATGAACTGGTATCTGTGCAAGTTTATGATATGATGGGCAAAAATGTGTATCAAAATAATTGGAAGGTAGCTACAGGTAATAATCAAACAAACATTGTCTTACCTACCTTATCCAAAGGGAATTATTTGGTGAAAGTATCTGCAAAAACCGGAAGACGTACGACCACCCTTAGCATACAATAGGAAATCACTTTAATCATAAAACAGCCTGCTAATATGTGTAGCAGGCTTTTTTTGGCAGCCTCTAATTCAACCAATAATAAATCAAGAACATAACGGCGGTTGAAAAAACCTATTTCCTATTAGTAATCGACTTTTCGTTTATTATAAAACACCACATAGGAAAATCTAATGGGAAGCCACCAAATAATACTAGATTTTTGCAGTCATGTTGAAACACCTGTCATCCCTCAACAAATATTTCGTTAAGTACAGAGGACGTTTGGTCTTAGGGCTTTTCTTTGTCACTATTGCCAACTTACTAGCAGTAGTAGGACCGGTAATCGTCCGTATGTTGCTGTATGATATGCAATCGAACATCAATAGCTATCGTTTAGTAGCCAATAGCAGCTTATCGTCCATGATGCAGGAAATCATTTACTCTACGGTACTGTATGGAGGGTTAGCCTTATTAGGATTGGCATTGCTAAGAGGTGTTTTTATGTTTCTTATGAGGCAGACATTAATTGTGATGAGCCGCTATATTGAATATGATCAAAAGAAAGAAATCTATGACCACTACCAACAATTAGATTGGCATTTTTTCAAAACCCATTTCACCGGCGACTTGATGAACAGAATCAGTGAAGATGTAAGCCGTGTAAGGATGTACACTGGACCTTCTATCATGTATGCTACCAACCTTACTGTACTTACCATCATGTGTGTCTGGGGCATGGCTCGGGTAGATTATGTACTTACTTTAATGGTCATTGTACCACTACCATTACTAGCTCTTACGATTTATTATGTCAATAGTATCATTCATCGAAAGACTGAAAAAATACAAGCACAACTATCTTCACTGACCTCTACTGCACAAGAAAGCTATAGTGGTATCCGTATGATTAAATCATTTGTACAAGAACCTACCCAGTTACGGGTTTTTAATCGCGCTTCAGAGGCTTATAGAAAAAGTGCTATCAACTTATCCTTTACTGAAGCGGTTTACTTCCCTTCGATGAATCTATTTATAGGCTTGAGTATGCTTTTTACCATAGTAGTAGGAGGCTATCTAGTACTTCAAGGTAATGCGAGTATTGGCAATATTGCTGAATTTGTTATCTATATCAATCTACTCATGTTCCCGATTTCCAGTATCGGATGGACCGCCAGTATGGTGCAACGAGCAGCGGTATCACAACAACGCATTGATGAGTTTCTACATACTCCTTCTGCTATTCAATCAGCCTCCCATGCTACTTCTATTGTACTACAAGGAAACATTTCTTTCCAACAAGTTCACTTCACCTATCAACATACCGGTATCCAAGCATTAAAAGATTTTTCTTTATCGATTCGTCAAGGAGAGCAAATAGCCGTCATCGGAAAAACCGGATCCGGAAAATCCACCTTGGCACATTTGCTGCTTCGTATGTATGACTTATCACAGGGAAGCTTGACCGTTGAAGGCGTGGCTATCAGCGCCATTGACTTAAATAATTTACGCACTCAAATAGCTTATGCACCTCAAGAAGCTTTTTTATTTTCTGATACGATCTTCAACAATATCTCCTTTGGCAAATCGGAAGCTACACCTGAAGAAGTAAAGCAGGCAGCCATCTTAGCTGACTTGGATAAAGATATTTCACAATTAGAACGTGGCTATGACACCGTTGTAGGCGAGCGAGGAGTGATGCTTTCCGGCGGGCAAAAACAAAGGATTGGACTCGCCAGAGCCTTGTTAAAAAATAGTCCTTTACTCCTATTGGATGAAACGCTCTCCGCTGTTGATACCCAAACTGAAAAAAATATCCTTTCTAACCTAAAACCTTATTTAATCGATAAAACACTAATAGTAATTACCCATCGAATATCTCCCGATTGGAACTTTGATAAAATCATAGTAATGGAAGATGGGCAAATCATCGAGCAAGGCAGCCATGAACAATTGTTTAAACTAAACGGTCAATATGCACAGCTTTATAAACAACAAGTTTTATCAAATCAAGAGGGATAAAGGGATGAATTTTTAATAAAAGCTCTAATTGTCATTGATGAAAATTTGAACTCCAGAATCGAGTACTAAGGTTCAATAATCATAAAGTTTCTCGTACATACAACCAAGAACGTAATAAGGCTACTCATTGAGCAGCCTTATTTTTCATTAAGATACCTTATATAATTTAGTCTTGATGCTTGTGAATATAAACTGGTTTCTTTCCTCTCTTGTTGGCTATCCATTCCTTAAGTTTAAAACTTAACAACATCAGTACAGGCACCAATATCAAGGTAAGGAACGTAGCAAAGCTCAATCCATAAATCATGGTCCATGCTAAAGGCCCCCAGAAGGCAGCGCTATCACCACCAAAGAAGATATGAGGATTTAACTCTGAGAACAAAGTGGCAAAGTCAATATTCAAACCCACTGCTAGTGGTATCAAACCTAATATAGCTGCTGTTGCTGTCAGCAATACCGGTGTCATACGAGTGCGGCCAGCTTCTATAATAGCATCTCGAGGGCTCATGCCTTGCTCTAACATCAAGTCCATAAACTCAATTAAGAGAATACCATTCCGTACTACAATACCCATCAAAGCAATTAACCCAATGCCGCTAAACACCATTGAGAATGTAGTTTGGAAAAGACCAATCCCCAACAAAACACCAAATACACTCATGATAATTTCAGACATGATGATCAAGGTTCTGCTAATAGAATTGAACTGCAAAATCAATATTAAAAAGATCAATGCAATAGCTGCAATACCTGCGTTGCTTAAGAAGCTCATAGTTTCTGCTTGGTCTTCTTGTTGTCCGCCCATCACTACATGTATACCATTGGGTATTTTGAAATTGTTGACTTCAGCTTGCACAGCTTTCACCACTTCATTCTCGTTAAAGCCCGTCAGCACATTAGAGGATAAAGAAATAATTCTTTTTAAATCTTTTCGTTTGATGCCACCATAAGTAGTTGCATAACGCACACTAGAGAATGCGCTCACCGGCACTTGACGAATCATGCCCCCCATGCCCATATCTCGATAAACGATAGGAATGTTTTGTACGGCATCCATGTTTTCACGTTGGTCCTGTTGCAAGCGAAGGGTGATAGGGTAATCATCGTTATCATCTCTAAAACGAGAAATTTCCTTACCAAAAACGGCAGTTCGCATGTTGCCGGCTACAATGCCTGTAGAGATACCTTCATTGTTCATTCGCTCTCTAAAAAGGTCAAAGATGATTTCCGGCTTGTCTGCTTGGAAGTCGCTACGCAATTGTTCAACACCCGGAATTTGTTTATCCGAAAGGTATTTTTGTAAACGTTGGCTAACGGCTACTAAAGTATCTAGGTTTTCTCCAGTGATTTCTACCACTACCGGTTTAGGCAATGGAGGTCCACTACTTTCTTTATCTACGGTTACTTCTGCGCCCGGAATTCCTTTTACAGCTTCACGAATCTTGCTTAATATTTTGGAGGTATTAGCACTATGCCGTTCACTAAATTCCACAAACGAAACTTGTATTCTACCTTTATTAGGGAAGTTGCCTACTTCGCCGCTATTAGGGTCAATAGCACCGACTGTGACGTTAGAAATCACAGATTTTACAATAGGGTTCGACTTTCCATTATCCATATCCAAGGCTTTATACACCCGTCCTTCTAACTGCTTTAGCACTTCATTGGTATGCTTTTGGTCGGTGCCTACGGGCATGTTTAGATATACATACACAAAGTTGGGATCGCCATTAGCAAAGAAGGTGAAATTGCAACCTCTACCTACTAACAATACAATGGTCAATACAAAAATGCTGGTAACACCTGTAATGGTTTTATATGGATGATCTAAGGTCCAAGTAAGCTTTTTAGTGTACCAGTTTTGGAATGCCGGCCATGCTTTATTTTGAAACTTATAGATAACTTTCTCTAGCACGAATTTCTCTAGTAAAATAAATAGATAGATAAATACAAAGAAATTGCCTATCCCCCAAGAGCCTAAGATATAACTGATGAGAATAAGCGCTACAAACACAATCAACACAATTTTATCTCGCTTGCCCCATTGACGTTTTCCTGTATCAGACGGGTCATGTGGTTTCATAAAATCTACCGCAAATACAGGATTGATAATATAGGCTACCAACAACGATGCTATTAAGGTGATGATTAAAGTTACCGGCAAGAAGAACATGAATGAACCGATAATGCCTGGCCAAAAGGCTAGCGGTATAAACGGCATTAAGGTAGTAGCGGTACCGGATAATACCGGTAAGAATACTTCACCTGTTGCCAACTTAGCGGCTTTCTTAATAGGCATCTTTCCGTTATCAAAAATGCGGTGGGTATTCTCAATAACAACTATCGCATCATCTACTACAATCCCTAGTGCTAGTAAGAAAGAGAATAGTACAATCATGTTGAGGGTAAATCCTATAGTAGGCATTACCAAGAAGGCCAAAGCACAAGAAAGTGGTACGGACATAGCCACGAACAGAGCATTGGTAACCCCCATAAAGAACATTAGAATAACTGTTACTAAAATAAAACCAATGATAATGGTATTGATTAAATCATGTAAAGTGATTCGAGTTTTTTCACTTTGGTCTCCGGTGATATTGATGCGTAAGTCTTTGGGTAAGTCATTCGCCTGCATGGAGGTCATTAGTTGTTGAATCTTATCAGAGGCTTCAATTAAGTTTTCACCCGATGCTTTGATTACGTTTAGGGTTATTACATTTTTACCATCCATCCGTGCATAGCTTTTCTGTTCTTCAAATCCATCTTTTATCTCTGCTATGTCTCTTAAATAAATACTAGCCCCTCTACCATTTTTTACAATGATGTTTCCGATATCGTTCACGGTTTTAAACTCATTACGAATGCTTAAAATTCTCTTTTGATTGTTTTGAGCTATCTCTCCGGCAGTAGCAGAAATGTTTTCATAAGCCACTGCATTTTCGATATCCATAAAAGCCAATCCGGCTGCTTGCATTTTATAGATATCTACATTGATTTGAATTTCTCTATCCAAAGCACCCACCATATCTACCCGCTTAATTTCCTTTTGTTCTTCAATGCGGTCTTGAATATCATCGGCATATTTTTTCAAACGGTTTAGGTCATAATTGCCGGATATATTCACATATAAGATGGGCATTTCAGAAAGGTCAATATCCTTTACTTCCGGTTCGTTGGGAAGATTCTGTGGAAGGTCAACACGTGCTTTATCCACGGCATCTTTTACATCTTGCTTTGCCTTGTCCACTTTCACATCCGTATTAAACTCTACGATTACTACTGAGAAATCTTGGAAGGAATTGCTCGTAACTTTCTTCACACCGGTAAGGTTTTTTACTTCCTTTTCAATGGGCTTTGTTACTAAATTTTCCATGTTCTCCGGCGATGTTCCCGGGTAAATGGTTTGTACGATGATTTGAGGAATTTTAATTTCAGGAAATTGCTCTTTAGGCAAACTGAAATACGTCATCAACCCTGCCAAAGTGATGATGATGGTGATGATATATATAGCTGTACGATTATCAATCGCCCAACTGGAAGGTTTAAACTCTTTGAAAACGTCCTTCATAAAAAGTTTTATTATGGGATGAGGTTTGTTCTTTTATTAATCAAATTATTTTCAACTAATCTGTCCTTGCCATCAAATTCTAAGGCAGCAACAGAAAGTTTGAAAGGTCTATTTTACTAGCTCTACCGATTCTCCATTGTCCAAATCATTGAATCCCTCTACCACAAGCTGGTCACCGGCATTCAACCCACTAAGTACTTCTGCATTTCCATTGGATATTCTACCCGTTTGAATCGATATGGCTTTTGCTTTACCTCCTTCAACGATGTAGGCTAGTTCTCCTTCATTTGTTTTTTGAATTACAGAAACGGGAATGACAATCGCATCCGCTTTACGATAGTTAGCAATTTTCAGTGCAGCACTCATATTGGGATGCAGCTTACTGTTTCCCGGTAGTTGAATCTCTACTAAGAAAGAACGGGAGATAGGATCTACTGCTTGTGCTACATAATGGAGTTGTGTATTCATGCTATCTGTTCCATCAGCAAACAAAAGTTTTACGGCATCTCCTTGTTGTACTTTACCCAAGTAGCTTTCCCCTAATTTTGCTTGTGCTTTTAGTTTATCCTTACTTACTACACGGATTCCATTCATACCTGGTGATGACATATCACCAACTTTTACAGGGATATCATCTACCACACCATTGATAGGCGATTTAATGACAAACATGTTTTTCTGTGCTATCATGGCTGCACGTTGGCTAGTGGCCGCATCAAACGCCGCTTTTGCTTGTAACAACTGCACTTGAGTACCGATATTTTGTGCCCACAGCTTTTGTTGTTTTTCATACAATTGTTTCAGTAGGTTTAGCTGCGCTTCTTGAGCATTAATAGATTGGTCGATAGCTGCGGCATCTAAATGTGCTAATACCTGACCCTTACTTACCCGTTGACCTAATTGTACATTAATCTTAGTGATTACACCCGGGCTTTGCGAAGACGCTAGTACGTTTTCATTGCCTATTACAGATGCTTGTACATCAATAGTAGCAGAAAAAGTTTGTGGAGTTAATGTGAGTACACGTACCGGTACTGAGTTGGTATTTTTAGAAGCTGGTAATGATGCTTCTAAAGCTGAAATCTGTTGGTCTAAAGCGGCTCTTTCTTTTTTTAGCTTAGCTAATTGTGCTGCTTTATCCGCTTTGTTATCGCTATTACCACAGGCAGCCAAAAGAACGGTTCCGAGTAATATTAATAGTGTATGTTTCATTTTATATAGTACTATTTTTTATTAGAATGAATGATTATTGTATGTGTCCTAAAGCTTTTTCTAAATCTACTTTAGAGGTAATGGCATCGTATAAGGCAGAGAAATAATTGGTTTGTGCTTCTTTCAAAGAGGCTTCTGCATTCATTACTTCTAAGTTGCTTCCTACTCCTTCCTTATATTTAATGCGCGTGGTATTATAGACTTCTTCTGCCAATTGCATATTCTGCTTTTGACTTGCCAATGCAAGAACGTTATTTTTTAAAGCGATGCTGGCATTTTGTTTTTCTAGTGTCAATGCCATCTTGAGGTTTTCCATTGCATTCTTGTTTTTCTCTAAGGTTATTTGAGATTGACGTAGTTGATACTTTCTTTGGAAGCCTGTAAATAGAGGCATGTTTAAGCTAAGTCCTAACATCGCTGAACGCTGCCAATTATCGCCCGGCGCATAAAGCTTACTCATATTATATAAGGTATAACCATAGTTGCCAAAAAAGTTGAGTGTAGGCAACCAAGCCATCTTCATTCGAGTAACATCCATATTATAAAGTCGGTTTTGCACTTCTAATAATTGGAATTCCTTTCTTGTATTATAGTCTAACTCTTCTTGAAATAAGCTGCCCGAAAGGAGCCCTTCAGATAGTGTATCGGTAAGATGTAGAGGCTCTTCAAGAGGCATTCCTATTTGAAACTTCAATGCGAGATAAGCAAGTTCTATCATCTGTGATACTTTAATCTGTTGTGTTTTCAGATTTGTAAGCGTCACAGTTATTCTATCAATGTCTATCTTTTCTACATAGCCAGCTTTATATATCTCTTTTGTTTCTGATTCAACCTGAGAAAGACGATCAATGTTTTTATTGATTAACTCATGCTGCTTTTCTGCAATCAAAATGTTATAGTAAGACTTACTAACAGACACTTTCACATCTTGAATCGTTAAGTCTTTAATTTTTGAAGCTAACTCCTCTAATGTAGAGCGAGCTTTAAGAGCAATCGTCAAATCGGGATTAAACAAGAGTTGGGATACTTGCAAGGTACCATTGGTGGACCATTTAGGCTGGAAAGCCAAAGACATTTCATTCGGCATCCCCTGTACCATTTGTTGGTTCAAGGCGGAGTCTTTTACCAATCCGGGCATGGAACCATTGCCTGCTATAATAGATTTGATAAAATTGGGTACCTGAAAAGCTGCTACTAATGGGGAATAGTTTAAACCTCCTTGAGCCGTCAATTGAGGATACGCTTTGCCGGTTACCTCTTTGTTTTTTGCTAGTGCCGATTGATAGTCTAGGATGGCATTTTTAATTTTTACTTGGTTGCGTTCTGCATATTTCAGGCAGTCGTCTAGGCTCATGTCTGCGGTAGTCTGTGCGGTGACGGTGTGGCATGAAAACACGGTCATGGCTATTAACAGTAAGTATCCTCTCATATACTGGGAACTTGATTTAGGTATTTTTCTTTGTATTTTTTATATAACTTTTCTCCTTTAGCCGTCATAATGCCAAAAAGAAAATGTTCGCTGATTTCGTTATAGATTTCATAGAGATGAAGGGTCTTATTCATTAGTAGTGTAGGATTATATGTAAGCATCGACAGTTCCATCCTATAAATGGCTAAAAAATCCACATTAATATCTTCACGATAATAGCCTTGCTCTTTACCATCTATTAAATTCTTTCGAATTTTCTTCACATCGTCTTCAAAAATGCTTTCTTTAAAACGCTTATAACAATCGGGATAATAACATTCCATTTCATAGAGGGTAAGAGGGTTCATCTTTCTATTGATATCATCAAAAGTGGCCATCACCTTTACCATACCTTCTATAGGGTTTTCAGCTTCCGTAAATTGTAAAGTGCAACATGTTGAAATGTTTTTCTTAAACCAAATAACAGACTCCATCACTACTTCAGACTTGTTGACAAAATGCTGGTAAAGTGTTTTTTTAGAAATCCCTGCTTTTTTTACAATATCATCCATTGTAATGGTCTTAAACCCATACTGACGAAACAACTCAATCGCTGCTGTTAATATTTTCGTTAGTGTATCCATATCACGGGGGCAAAACTATGGAAACATTTTTACACTTCATTCGTTTCCTTCATATTTTTTGATTTATAAAAATCCAAAATCATTTCATTGATAAACAAAGGAGGCTGACCCAATGGCCAG
>CALMXV010000418.1 GCA_937871155.1 uncultured Taibaiella sp.
TGCTTCATTACTGCTTCGTTGTCGCTTGATTTTAAACCATCAAATAATGTAGCCAGCAATGCATAAACCTTCATTCCCTTTTTACTTCTGTTCTTATAAGAAAGCTCATAATTAGCTTTGACTTCTTTTTGAAGAAAATCCAACAATGTGGTGTCGTTGATACTTCCAAAAGCATCGGCTACATCTACCGCATCTTCCAATTCATCATCTTTACCTTCACCTAAATTGGCGATAAAATCTTTCATCAACTGTGTTTTCTTTTGCTCATCGATAGTAGTAAGGAAGGTGCTTAACGTGTTGTAACCTGCACTCATCCGAATAAAGGTTCTAAACTTGTCATAGTGTACTAATTCCAACAATTGTTCTCCTTTCATACCCGCCATGCGCTCCATCATTCTTTTAAATGTTCCTAGAAAGCTACTAGTATATATTTCATCTTGGCCGTAAACCATTATGAAATACAGTTGCTCCGGTGTAAAACCTTCAATACAATTAAAGCGAACTTTTTCATTCTCTTCATGCAAATCATTCATTTCCCTTACATATTTCAATCCTCTGTATTGAATTTCATCAGTCAATGCTTTGTTGCCCAACTCCGGATTTTCTAATTTTAATCTTACTAGATTTTTATAAAACAAATCATGGTTTGACGTTATTTTATCCACCTCAGCAATGGTTAGTTTTTTAGAGTAGATATCTTGTAAAAAAGCTAAGGCTTTTAGCGGTGAGTTAGATTGTTCTGTAATTCTTACTATTGTTTGCACCAAAGGGTCTGAGTTCCTTTTAATCGCATTACTTAAAACAGGATTGCTGGAAGAAGCATAATTATATATTTCATTAGGTACTAACGGGGCTGCATTCTTAACCGTTTCATCTGCAAATGGGTATTTAGCAAAATCTCCTAATAGTTTTATCATCACTAAGGGTTCTGATTTGCCTAGCTGAGTATAGAGATATGTTTTAGTTTCAGGATAACCTTCCAACAAATCATTATTTGCTAAGGTGATTAAGTTGGTATTGTCTTTTACAAACTGGTCTAATTTATTTTCTTGCCTTGCTATTACCATTGCTTTAAAATTCTCCACTACTTTTTTATAGTAAATTGGATCCACTTTGTTATCCTGATTATAAATTCTTAGCAATTCATTCAATGCACTTAAATAGCGAATTTTAGTTTGCATTTCTGTGTTATCAGCTTTTGCTGTAGCGGCAAATGGTAGGTTTTCAATCATTATTTGAATCTGATCTACTTCCATCAACATACTCTGAGTAAGTATTGCCGTCATACGTTCATCATCACCAAAATAGACAGTTCCATCCACTTGACCATCCGAAGCATCAACACCTCGTTGTGCTTTATCAATTTTGGAATGCCATAAACTTCTTTGTATCGGAACGGGTTTGATAAGAGTATCTATATCATAAATTCTTACCTCTGGTGTCTTTTTCTTTTTTGAAGATTCAGCTTTAGTGTCAAAATGATTCAACAATAAAAAAAAGAGCAGTAATAAAGTGATCGGATTAAAATGACATCTCATAAATGATGGTACTATAATTTTTTGATTGGTTGCAAGGTACATGAATAGATAGTTTGCGCCATTGAGGCGATGTTAAAAATAAATAAACTCTTGGTGTTTATGACAAAAATAATGCCTCCACTAAAGAGGCACTGAAACTATAAGGGATTTGAAATATTCTTAAGACTCAATAAGGCTGATAAATAGCGTAAATAACATAATCTAATCCCATTCAGGATACAAAGGGAAAGCCTTCATGTATTCATTCACCTCCTGTTTCACTTTAACTATTACTTCATCATTATCTGCATTCATCAATACTTTATCCAACCAATCAGCTACTTGCTGCATATTAGATTCTTTAAGTCCACGAGTAGTAATAGCCGGCACCCCTACTCGAATACCCGAAGTGATAAACGGTGATTTATCATCAAACGGCACCATGTTTTTGTTAAGTGTTATATCGGCTCTTACTAAAGTATTTTCTGCTTTCTTTCCGCTGATACTTTTATTACGAAGGTCAATTAATAACAGATGATTGTCGGTACCTGAAGAAACAATGTTATATCCTTTTTCTAAAAAAGCATGGGCAAGTGTTTGTGCATTTTGCATTACTTGCTTTCCATAATCCAAAAATTCTGGCTGTAGAATTTCGAAGAAAGAGACAGCTTTTGCTGCAATTACATGTTCCAGAGGTCCGCCTTGTACACCTGGGAATACACTTAGATCTAGAAGTTGACTCATCATTCTGATTTCGCCTTTAGGCCCTTTAATTCCCCAAGGGTTTTCAAAATCATTTTTCATCATTATGATTCCGCCTCTTGGCCCACGTAATGTTTTATGTGTAGTAGAAGTTACAAAATGGCAATGGTCAAACGGGCTCTTCAAAAGTCCTTTTGCTATTAACCCGGCAGGGTGAGCAATATCTGCTAAAACCAATGCATTTACTTTATCAGCAATAGCACGAATACGAGCATAGTCCCAATCTCTACTATAAGCTGAGGCACCACAGATAATCATTTTTGGATGATGTTGTAAAGCTTGTGCTTCCATCATATCATAATCTACTAATCCCGTTTCTTTACTGACACCGTAATGAA
>CALMXV010000419.1 GCA_937871155.1 uncultured Taibaiella sp.
TAGGGGCTTTGCTTCTTACGATAATGAAAATGATGGTAGTGTTCTGGTATTGGCAAGCTATGACAAAGGCGATGAGGATTAATTTGTATTCCTTCATGTAAGCACCGACCTTACTTTAAACGAAGCTAAGCTTCCACTTACCGGCAATTACTCTTTAGTCTATTGTGGACGTTTAAAATCGGGCAATGTCTTCTCTGTGTTTGCCCCCAACAAAGGTGCCGCAGATACTAAGAAATATTTTTATGCAGAGTGTACTAGTGATGGAAAGATTGTGAATGCCAATGAATTCAATGCGCCTACACCCAACATGGCTATTATGGATTATAGTGAGGTGAACGGTAGTATATATTTTGCTGCTGCTTCTGATAAAAGTGATGAAGCATATAATGAACAATTCACCAGCTATGCCCCTATTGGCAACCCTGGCTATTCTACAGCTGCCAACCGCCAAATGGATAAATATGAAAAACGAATGCTCGGTCAAAAATTTGACAAGTTCCATTTATTACAATTCACTAATGGTAAGCTGCAATTTGCCTCTACGACAATCATCAAAGACATTAAGAATCTTGTTGTGAATCCACCTTCTCAAAAGAAAAGCCATCCATTCGAAGGCAAGAAATTTGAAGTGCAAAATATCACAGTAACACCGAATGGTAATATACTTGTAGCCGGCCAGCTGGTAGATAAAAAGATTGTAAATAAAGGAAGTTCTTATGAGTACCGTTATTACGACTATGTATGTATGCAATTTGATGCACAGGGAACATTAAAAACACAATATGCAGTAGAGAAAGTTTTTAATGATAGCAAGAATGAATCATTTCCAGCCAGACAAAACTTTATCATGAGCAAAGATGGTAAAACTGCCTATTGGGAATTGATGGAAGTGAAAGCTGTGAAATATTACCCATCTGCTGCTGCTGCTTTTAGTGGCAATAGTATAATCTCAGGTCATTTCTTCCCTCGCATAGCTAAGATAAACCTAGATGGCAGAAGTATAAGTGACTTTGAAGGGTTAGGTGAAAATGGAAAGTATGTAGTCTATAGCAACCCCTCTAGTATTACAGATAAAGAAGGTAACCGGTATTACATCGGTCATGATGAAGATTATGAAAAAGTATGGATAGGTAGCTATAGCTTTCAATAACCTTAAATCAACTATTCCTTTCCGCTTATTGAAACTTTCTTTAAGTAAAATATAATTGGAAAGCATTATTAGTAATTAATAACCTTCCCTATTCTAATAACTCTAACTACTATTCTAAAACAACTCCATTTACCCCTCCCTTAATGTCTTTGAAGACATTATTCAATTACAAAAGGAATGCACCACCAGTGCATTCCTTTTTCTTTTATGATTAAACTAATTCGATTACTTCATAGACTTACCAATAGCCGTAGCTAATAGTTCAAAGCTTTCTGCTACACGATTGGTAGCTTCAAAATTTTGAGAACGATTGGAAGCATCAATAACTGCACCGGCACCACCAGGAATCCAGCCACTGC
The DNA here is from genome assembly GCA_937871155.1 of uncultured Taibaiella sp. Classification (GTDB taxonomy): domain Bacteria; phylum Bacteroidota; class Bacteroidia; order Chitinophagales; family Chitinophagaceae; genus JAFIGV01. Next base: position 1,510 of record CALMXV010000419.1, read on the forward strand.
CTTTAGGAGCTTTCGCTTCTCCTTTTACTGCTAATGCTACACCGTGCGCTACTACATTACTAGGGTTTGCCGTTTCTACAATAGTAATATCAAAATCTACCAATGCAGGCTTAGTGCCGAAATAACGTCCTTTACCTAAGTCAATATTATTTGGTTTTAATATCAACTTATAGGTAGCGCTTGTATTATTCTCACTAGCGGTTACTTTCTTTTTACTGGCACTAAATACATGGTCATTTACTCGTTTAATATATTTTGTCTTTTTAGCATCTTCCCAGTTATTGGCAAAGATATCGCCGGCACCTGCTTTCTCTTCATTGTCTCGATTTTTTCTTTCTTTTAAAAATTGTTCTTCCGGCATACTAGAAACTTGCAAGTTTTCATAGATGATTTCTGTAGAAAGTTGGGTTTGTCCTTTCAAAACTTTTAAATCTCCTTTATCCCATTTAATCTTTTGGGCATCTGCTGTATGGATAGCAGCTACGGCTAATAAAGCCAATACTATTTTTTTCATTGTAAATTTATTTAGAAAGTAAAAGTAGCAGATAAACTCTATTCATTCCAATAGCTGCCATTGGGTATTTTCTGTATTAACTAATCGGAAACGAAATTCCTAAGAAGGTACCGCCAAAAAATGATTCATTATTGCTTGTTGGGTAAAAGGCAAATAAGTTACAGTGGAATTCTGATAAGTGCAAAGCGCCATTTTATAGGCTGCATCTATCTTTAGCTGTTGAAAAAAACAAGGAAGCTGTTTAGAGTTTATATCGAATAGTTTGATGAAATTTTCTGTACTTACATCAACCGAAATAGAAGATGGAGGAATGGTAAAACCTTTCCCTTTATATTTAACATAGCTCTCTTTGAGTGTCCATAAGTCATAAAAAAAAGAGGGTTGCTCATTAGCAGGTAATGCTTGTAAAGATTTTATTTCTTGAGTTGTTAAAACCTCCTTCATTACATCGATATCAATAGATTTCATCTCCTCAATATCAATACCAATAGGATTTTTATCAATTGCGACTACTACCCAATTGCCTGAGTGAGCAAGATTAAAATGAAGGTTTTTAACATCCAACAATGCTGGTTTTCCAAAACTGTTTGTTTG
>CALMXV010000420.1 GCA_937871155.1 uncultured Taibaiella sp.
AATATCTTAGACCATCAAGCAAAAGCCAACCTCAAAGGCAGCTTAGCCAATCTGGAAACTACGATGCAAAATTTCCAACAGTTATCTAATAAACTGAATGGTGAAGGCAGCCGATTATCATCTGTAATTAAAAACGCTGATGATATCACCGGCAACTTGGCACGAAATAGCAATCGCATCGAAAACATCTTGAAATATACCGAAATGACTACGCAGCAGCTCTCCAAAGCAGAGATAGAACAAACGGTACAAGAATTTAAAACGGCGGCCAATCAACTACAAGCGGTAGTCTCCAAAATCAATAGTAAAGACGGTTCTTTAGGCTTGCTGGTAAACGATAAGGAACTTTATAACAACCTAAAGGCAACGGTGGGCACTGCAAATAGTTTGATGGCAGATATCGAAGCACATCCTACGAGATACATAAACGTCACCATCTTTGGACGTAAAAAACAAGCTCCCTAAAGCTAAATAGTGAAAACATTGGAAAGCCTAATAGTAAAGAGGAAGATGAATGGAGCGTCGCAAGGATGCTTCTTCAAGGCGTTGTCGTCGGCTACCCTAAAAATAGTTTTACTTAGCTTCTTGGCTTTTCAAGGAATACTACCGGCTGCACATGCACAACACGATACGGCAAAGAAAATGATGATTGAGATACTTCCCAGCAGTGGTACACAATTGCAGTATCTACAAACCGATTCCGGCGCAATCAATAAGCTGATACATGATGTGCAGTTGCGACAAGGCGATGCGTATATGTATTGTGATAGTGCTTACATCCATCTGGCAAAAAACAACCTACAGGCTTTTGGCAATGTAAGAATCATTCAGACCGGCACACAGGTTATCAGCGATTACCTTCGCTACACCGGTAATACCAAGAAGGCGTTTCTTCAAGGCAATGTGAACTTAACGGATGGAACTAAAAACCTCTGGTCGGAAGAACTGTATTATGATGTAGCTACTAAAGTCGGTACCTATCAAAACGGAGGTACGTTGCAAAATGATGCGACGACCTTATCCAGCAACGGCGGTTATTATAATTCACGTACCAAAGATGCTCGCTTTACAGGAGATGTATTTGTAACCGACCCTAAGTATCAAGTAACCTCCAACGATATCGCTTATAATACTCAAACAGAAATTGTTCAGTTCTTAGCACCGTCAGTAGTCACCAACGATAGTGCGGTATTGCACACCCTTAGCGGTACTTGGGATTCCAAGAAACAAATAGCTCAATTTAATAATCGCTCGTCCTTACAAGACAGGGCACAGTATATAGAAGCAGACCAACTAAACTACAACCGCATCACAGGATTTGGTACGGCAAAAGGAAAAGTAAAATCTATTGATACCGCCATGAAAGCCACCTTATATTGTGAAGCTGCTCAGTATAGTGAACTCACGAAGCAGCTTTATGCTACAGGATTTCCGGTGATGAAAAAGATGAATGGAGTGGATAGTATCTTCATTAGAGCAGATACATTTTTTGCAGCACCCGTGGTAGTAAAAGATACTCTAAAGAAAGATACAATAATCGCTAAGAAGGGAAAGAAAACGGTAGTAGCAGACACTGCTGCGTCCCCTAGTTCATCCAAACGCTATTTTATCGGGTATCATAAAGTGATGGTTTATTCCGATTCGCTGCAAGCGGTTTGCGATAGTATCAGCTACTCACAACAAGACTCTACGATGCGGCTCATGTACCAGCCCATTGTCTGGAGCCGACAAGCGCAAATATCCGGCGATACCATTTTGCTCTATACCGATAGCCAAGCCATTAAAAAGATTTTTGTTCCCTCAAATGCGTTGTTGATTTCTCAATCCGGACCGGAAGCCGCACAACTCTTTGACCAAGTACAAGGCAATACGATGACCGGACATTTTGAAAAAAACCAAATCAAAGAGTTAGTTGTGTTCCCTAATGCAGAAGCCATCTATTACTCCAAAGATGAGAAAGGCGCCTATCTGGGTGTAGATGAAACCCAATGTGAGCGCATGAAAGTATATTTTGATGAGAAGGAAATAAGCACCATCAAACAATACCAAGACATCAAACATAAGATGACACCGATGCAACAAGCATTGCAAAGCAGCTATCGTTTGAGTCGTTTTAAATGGCTGATAGAACAACGCCCAAAAAGCTTACAGGAATTGTTAGATTTTGGAAAGGCAAAAGAAGTGGCGCCTCCCACCAACAAGCCAACTCCTCCGGCTACTCCAATTAAGCCTTCTCCTAAGAATAAAAAAGCCAACAGCCGTAATAGCCGCTAGTTCCCGTTGATTATTTTTTGAATTTATTTTTTAATAAACTCAGTGCATCGTTCATGGTAGGTTCAGCGATTGTCGTTTTCTTAGCCGATGGTCGTTGTTGCTTGCCTGATTGTGGCCTTGATGTAGGTTCTTGTGTTTGCTTGATAGAAAGTGAAATCCGCTTTCTAGGAATATCTACTTCCAGCACTTTTACATCTACTTTTTGGTTCAGCTTTAGTTTTTCGTTGGGGTCGGTAATGTAAGTATGTGATATTTCGGATACATGTACCAAGCCATCTTGTTTCACTCCTATATCTACAAAAGCGCCGAAACGAGTGAGATTGGTCACTACGCCAGGTACAATCATGCCTACCTGCACCTCTTCAATGGAAAATATGTTGGCAAATTCAAAGGTTTGTGCTTGACTACGAGGGTCAATACCAGGTTTGTTAAGCTCTTTAATGATGTCATCAATGGTATGGATGCCGATGGTATCTGTAAGGTAATTTTTCTTGTTGATGGTTTGTGTTTTCGAAGCATTACCAATCAGCTCCGCTACAGGTAATCCCATATCTTTTGCCATTTGAGTTACTACTGTATATACTTCAGGGTGCACAGCACTTGCATCTAGTGGGTTGTCTCCGTTCTTGATGCGTAAGAAACCGGCACATTGTTCATAAGCCTTACTTCCTAATCGTGGTACTTCAAGTAATTGTTTTCTATTCTTGAACCCCCCAACGCTGCTTCGATGTTGCACAATGTTTTCGGCAAGTGTCGGACCGATACCACTTACATAGCTTAGCAAATGTTTACTGGCAGTATTCAAATCTACCCCTACAGCATTTACACAACTGACTACTGTTTGGTCAAGGCGCTCTTTAAGTCGCACCTGATTTACATCATGCTGATATTGTCCCACCCCAATGCTTTTAGGGTCAATCTTCACCAGTTCTGCTAGAGGATCCATCAGTCGGCGACCAATACTTACAGCCCCCCTCACTGTGACATCTTCATTT
>CALMXV010000421.1 GCA_937871155.1 uncultured Taibaiella sp.
TTCATTAAAGTTGGTTGAATTCAAATCTCTACCATTCTTCCTCCATGATAAGTTCCTTATCATTTACTTTTTCCGTAGTTTCTATGGTGGTAGCAGCATAGTTTTTTTGAGGACGAATTTTTATAACATTCATTTTGTTTAATAAAAGAATTATGGGATAAACCGGATCAATCTCATGCCAGCGATAACCAAAATTAACTGCAGATGGGCGTTTATGGTGATTGTTATGATAGCTTTCACCCAACATCAATACATCGACCACCATTAAGTTTTCTGCGGTGTTTTTCATCCAGAAATTTTCATAACCAATTTTATGAGCAAACCAGTTTACCACTGCTCCGTGAACCGGACTCATCAATATTTGTAATGGAAGTAATAGCCACAACCAAGGTGAAGTAGCAAAGGCAACATAAAATGCAATGTATAAAGCTACCCATAATAAACGTGTTACTCGATAGCCAGCAAACCTATCAAAGGCAGGCCAATCCGGTACATTCTTCATAAACTTAGGGTCGATAGGCACACGATTTTCATTTATATTTCTGTAAAAAATAAACGTCTTCCACATCATATCAAAGATATTTTTTGAATAGCTAGGAGAATGTGGATCTTTATCAGTATCTGCATAAGCATGGTGCATACGATGCATAATCGCATACGCTCTAGTGCTTAAATAAGAAGAGCCTTGGAACAAAAAAGTAAGCACAAAGAAAAATTTCTCCCACCCTTTACTCATTGTAAATGCGCCATGGGCTGCATATCGATGTTGAAAAAAGGTTTGACAAAACAAGGAAAGATACCATTGTGCAATAAAGAAAATAATAACGGACATGCGACTCTTTTATATATTGAATGTGCAAGATTACGAAATGTAATTTGAAAGATGTCAATCTACATTATCAAAAATTACAGTTGAGAAAATGGAAAAAAATATGGAGAAAAAAATTCAGGATAACAATTACAAATTAGACTTACATTGAAACTAAGATTTGTATTTACAAACAAAAGACCGACGAGTGCCGATCTTTTGCTAAATACCTTTATTAAATTAAAGAGTAGAATTCGATAGACTTGAAATTTCAGTTTGAGCCAAAATACCTCGTTTACCTTCTTCATCATTTACCACTTCAACTTTCACTTGAGCTAAACCATTTTTATGAAAGTTTAGTTTCTTTGCGGCAATACTAGCTAAGTCGATTATACGACGATTACTAGCGGCCATTCTATCATTTATTTTTACATAGCAGATTTCACCGTTGCTTACATTAGTTACTTTTACATAAGTGCCCAATTTAAGTGTATTGCTCGCTGCTGTGAATTTGTCATTATCAAAGATTTCACCATTGGCTGTCTTACGACCTTCAAATTTATCATGATAAAAACTGGCAATACCATCTTTAAGCTCAGTTGCGAATTTGTGAATTCGATTTTGAGCATTTAATTGAGTACTTACCGCAAGAATTAAAAAAACAAAAAACATTTTCCTCATACACATTATAATTTTTTTGCAAAGAGAACCATTATTTTTTAAAAATCCAAACCAATATGGTAATAATTTCTAATTTGCTCTGTTAAAATTTTCTATCTCTTTTGGGTGCCTTACGCTTTGGAAACCCATCAGATGATTTATTTAAGTCATTAGAATGAGCTCTTGAACCACTAGAACGTGATGAACCTCTTGAGTCACTATTACGATCTCTACCCCTATTGTTTGATGAAAAATCTCTATCTCTATTATCTCTATCTCTTGGTTTTTGTTCTGCTTCGTCAATTCTAATCTTACGACCTTTATGTTTCTTAGATGCTAAAGTTTCTTTGATAAACTCAGCAGCATTTGGAGGTACATTAAAGAAGCTTGCCATCTCTCTTACCGTAATTCTAGAAATTAAGTTAGTCTCTAAATCGGTAGTTTCAGTAATAAAACGAATTAATTTTTCAGAAGAATCAATGCCATCTTTTGTTCCTACATTGATAAATAAACGTACAGAACGATCCGCAGCTCCTTTATCTTGAGCACCAAATCCGGCATTGAGGTCATCAGCATGTTGATAACTATCGATGGTTTCTTTAAGTTGCAACCAAATAAGCCTTTTGATTAATTCATCCTTTTCCATCTCTTCAAATCTATCATGAATAGTTTGGAGATAAACATCAGCAAAGTTCTTTTGAGGTTTTGCTGTTTCTATTTGTTCTAAGTAATAAAACAAACGCTTACGAACCACTTCCGCACCATCAGGAATGTCGCATTTAGTGAAACGTTGTTTTACTAGTCTTTCTATTTGACGTATTGTTCCTATTTCTTTTGGAGTAACGATACTCATACATATACCCGATTTACCGGCACGAGCGGTACGGCCACTACGGTGCGTATAAACTTCAGGATCATCCGGAAGCTCTACATTGATTACATGGGTAATATCGTTGACGTCAATTCCTCTTGCTGCTACGTCTGTAGCAACGATCGCTTGAAGACTTTTGTTTTTAAAGCGCTCCATTACTTTACTACGCATTTTCTGATCCATATCTCCATGAAGCGGACTTACATGATAGCCTTGTTTCATCAGCTTTTCAGCTATTTCTTGACAATCTTGTTTTGTGCGAACGAAAATGATACCATAGATACCTGGAGTAAAATCTAATAAGCGCTGTAAAGTTTCAAAACGAAGGTGACGTTGAGTAACATAGTATTGATGGTCGATATTTTCATTGGTAGTATTGGCTGCAGCTACAGAGTATTCTTTCCATTCACTCATGAAACGCTTTGCGATTCCCCGTACTTCATTATTCATAGTAGCAGAGAATAGCCAAGTGTATTGACGAGCTAAAGTGCTTTTAAGAATAAAATCTATGTCTTCACGAAAACCCATGTTTAGCATTTCATCTGCTTCATCCAACACGATGTATTGAACGGATTCCAATGAAAGTGCTTTGCGTTCTAAAAGGTCAATTAACCGTCCTGGCGTAGCAACTACTACTTGAGGATTCGTTTTCAACTCTCTTATTTGTCCGCCAATAGGTACACCACCATATACCGCTGTGGTCTTAAGGCCACGCATATGTTTGCTGTATTTTTTAAACTCTTCTTGTATTTGCATACAAAGTTCACGTGTAGGAGAAAGCACTAAAGCTTGCACATCACGACGCTCTACATCCATGTGGTGAAGTAAAGGAAGACCAAATGCTGCAGTTTTACCGGTACCGGTTTGTGCCAGTCCGATGATATCTGTAGGTTCGTTGAGTAGGTGGGGTATTACTTTTGCCTGGATAGGGGTAGGTGTTTCAAAACCCATTTCTGTTACAGCTTGGGTCAATTCCTCTCTCAAAGAGAGGCTGGAGAATGTTATCATTAATTAAGAACTATATATATTAGTAAAATTTCGGCAAATGTAGGATTTTAAAAGTGAATATCCATTTTTAAATTTATGATACTGCTATTTAAAAAATATAAAGCATCAGTGAAATAGCTTTTAATAGGATTGTATGAGTCAAATATTTAGAAAGTAAAAAATCTACCGAGATGCTATTTACTCCACAAACTCGTTTAAATTTAAATCCTCAAATTGAATTGGTAAAATACTAAGATTTGTCTGCTTATAAACAAAAAGAGTTAATTATTACTGAAGCTCATCGATTAGGGTTTCAATCTATTGGCGTAGCAACTGCTACCTTTATGGATAAGGAAGCACGAAAACTAGAAAGTTGGCTGCATCAAGGGTTTCATGGTAAGATGCAATACATGGAAAATCATTTTGACCTTCGAACTGACCCACGTAAGCTCGTACCGGGCGCTAAATCAGTCATCACTTTAATGATGAATTACTTTCCATCAGAAAAACAACTACCTCATTCACCTAAGATCTCAAAATATGCTTGGGGAGTAGATTATCATTTTGTCATACGTGAAAAGTTAAATCAATTATTAGACTTTATAAGAGACCATATTGGAGCTGTAGAGGGTAGAGGTTTTGTGGATAGTGCGCCTGTGCTAGAACGAAGCTGGGCTATGCGCAGTGGGCTCGGGTGGTTAGGAAAAAATGCTAATCTTATCACTAAACATTCAGGGTCCTTTTTCTTTATAGCTACTTTAATAACCGATTTAGAGTTGCCGGCAGATGAACTATTCCCAACGGATCATTGTGGCACTTGCACTCGATGTTTAGATGCTTGTCCTACGGGAGCGATTGTAGCACCCGGCACAATAG
>CALMXV010000422.1 GCA_937871155.1 uncultured Taibaiella sp.
TGGGGCGCAAGTCGGGCGAACTCAGCCACGGGCAAAAGCAATGGCTGGAAATCGGCATGCTGCTGGCACAAGAGCCGCGCGTCCTTCTGGTCGATGAACCCGCGGCCGGCATGAACCATCAAGAAACCCATTTGTTAATGGAACTTATTGCAAAAATTCGTAAAGACTTTAATTTAACTGTTTTACTTATTGAGCATCGTTTTAAAAAGGTAGATGGCAAACTAAAACTTGTGAAACTTGCCAAAGACAAAGGTGTATATTTCACTTCCAACAAACTAAAAGAAGACCAAATACCGGATTGGATTGAACAATATGGAGTTGAAATAGGCTTTCATATAGGCAAACAAGAAGCACAATTATTAGCTGGAAATCTAGGAGATGATTTACAAAAAATTGTGAATGAAATTGAAAAAGTGCGCATCAATGTACCCAATGAAAAACAGCTTACCCACCAACTGATCAAACAATATATAGGTATCAGTAGAGAGTACAATTTATTTGACTTCCCGATAATGATTTCTACTAGGCAAAAAGATAAAATGTACCGTATGCTGTCTTACTTTGTTACCAATGCTAAAGCAGCACCCCTACCCTTGGTTATTGGTTCGTTCTACTCTCATTTCAATACCATATATCAAGTACAATACTTGGGAGGAAGACCAAAAGAATTGAATTCAGAACTTAGGCTTTATGGCGACAGACTCAATGATGCTTTAACTGCCTCCAAAAATTTGCATTCACCTAAATTAGAAATGTGCTTTTCAATTTTAGCCGATTATAGTGCCAAAGCAGTGGGTGTGCAAAGCAACACAAATGATAGAGAATTGTTGAAAGAATTAGTAGCGAAACTGGAATTGGTAATAGGGTAATCATTTCTTCCAACCACTAGTTATTTAATGTTAAAGTAAAGAGCTAATACTTTAGGAATGTCCTCTTTCGAAATTATTTTTTCTGATTTATGCGCTCCTTCAGAAACAATTAAGCGCTGATTGATTAAACTGATTCTACCATTTATAGTAGGTAAGGTACAGATGAGCATTTGAGTAAAATGTGACTCAGCGCAGGTTTGCTTCCATAAATTCATCGGTTCAAAATCCGATAACACACAAGGTTCAGTTGAAAATTGATAAACTACATGATAGTGCTTTTCGTTTTCTTTCCATTTAAAAACCTTAAAAGTTTTTGTATCTAACGATTCTATATGATAAGAATTTTTGCCATCATGTTGGGAGATATGAGAATTTATTGAAAGTGGTTTCAAAGAAAAATCGCCATAACCTACATCTACTAACCAACTCTCGGTAGCTAGGGTTACTAATATAGCTACATGGTCATACTGAGGTCCAATATGTTTTCCCTTAATAATACTTCCAGAAATAAGACAAGCATCAAATCCTAACTCTTGCAACAACCAACAAAACATTCCATTTAATTCATAACAATAACCACCACGTTGTTGATTGACAATTTTATCAAACAGCTTTTCTTTTACTAGTTTAATAGGTATTTGATGTTTGATATCGATGTTTTCAAATGGAATAGAATAAACATGAGCTTGATATAAAGCCATCAAGGTTTCTATGGATACGTCTTTACTTCCACCATAATTTATTCTTTTCAGGTAATCGCTGACCAACATAAAATGTCGTAAAATTCTAGCGGAAAAATAGTTGCTTAACCGTTAGGATACAATACAACAATTAAAAATTATATTGAAAAACATACCTGCATATAAAAAAAATACATGGTACGTAACAATGAAAGCAGAGAAGGAGAAATCGGCATTTTCATATAAGTGTATTAATATCAATCAATTGCGTTTCGTTGAATAATTTTAATAATTTTTTTTGAATTGAAAATTAATTTTTCATACCTTTGCGTTCCTTTTTAATATGGCTAAACAGTCTCTAATCAAACAAGACGGAGTAATCGTAGAAGCATTGTCAAATGCAATGTTCCGCGTACGTCTTGAAAACGGACACGAAATACTCGCAACCATCTCTGGCAAAATGCGTATGCACTATATACGAATTCTACCTGGAGATAAAGTAGGAGTAGAAATGAGTCCCTACGATTTAAGTAGAGGTCGTATTATATATAGGTACAAATAATTTCATTTTTTATTACACAACGCAATCATGAAAGTAAGAGCAGCAATAAAAAAGCGTAGCGCAGATTGTAAAATCGTTCGTCGCAAAGGCAAGCTTTATGTTATTAACAAGAAAAATCCTCGCTTTAAACAACGCCAAGGATAATCAACTATTAAAAAATAAAAAAATCAATTTATAATGGCTCGTATAGCTGGTATAGACCTTCCAAAAAATAAACGTGGTGAAATTGCCCTTACCTATATCTATGGTATTGGGCCTAGCACTGCTCAGTACATTCTTGATAAAGCCGGTATTGACCGTAACAAAAAAGCTGTTGAATGGAATGACAATGAGCAAACTGCTATTCGTAATATTATCACCGGTGAGTTTAAAGTAGAAGGTCAATTGCGCTCTGAAGTGCAAATGAACATTAAGCGCCTTATGGATATTGCTTGTTATCGTGGACTACGTCATCGTAAAGGTCTTCCATTACGTGGACAACGCACTCGTACAAACAGCCGCACTCGTAAAGGAAAACGTAGAACTGTTGCTGGGAAAAAGAAAGCACCTAAGAAATAATTAACAATGGCTTGTAAGGATTTAACCTCTTTACAAGCTAAGTTTTTACAATCACAGATAAATGAGTAACTGCCTGATAGGCACTGTGAGCCAGGAGGAGCTACTCAAAACAGTGGATAAATTAAAATAACACTGTTCTTTTATTAATCGACTACCTTATAAAAACAACATGGCAAAAGCTCAAGGTAAAGCCTCAAAAACGGCTACCAAAAAAAGAGTGGTTAAAGTAGAACCACATGGTGATGCACATATCAGTGCCACTTTCAACAACATTATCGTTTCGCTAACCAACAAAACAGGTCAAGTAATTTCTTGGTCTTCTGCAGGTAAAATGGGTTTCCGTGGTTCTAAAAAGAACACACCTTATGCTGCACAAATGGCTGCTGCAGACTGTGCAAAAGTAGCTATAGATGCTGGTTTGAAGAAAGTTGATGTATTCGTTAAAGGTCCTGGTTCAGGACGTGAAGGTGCTATTCGCTCTTTATCTCAATCAGGTATTGAAATCGTAACTATCAAAGACGTGACTCCATTACCACACAATGGCTGTCGTCCTCCAAAGAAAAGAAGGGTATAGTTTTCTATACTTATTTCTTCTCCAAAGAAAATAATAAGTTTTATCAATATAGTTTTTCAATTTCCGGTTTTGCGATTTTGATGAAATGGGAAAGCTAATCAGAAAATAAAATCGCATAAATAAACAACATGGCACGTTATACAGGTCCAAAAAACAGAATTTGCCGCATTTTCGGAGAGCCTATCTTAGGTTCAGGTAAAAACCTTGCAAAAAACAGCAACCCTCCGGGTATGCACGGTACAACTCGTAAGCGTAAAACTCAATCAGAATACGCAATTCAGTTGAAAGAAAAACAAAAAGCTAAATACACTTATGGTGTTTTGGAAAAACAATTCCGCAACGTATATGTTGAAGCAGCTCGTTTGAAAGGTGCTACAGGTGAAAACTTAATTAAACTACTTGAAGCCCGTTTGGATAATACCGTATATCGTATGGGTATCGCTCCTACTCGTCCTGCTGCTCGTCAATTAGTTTCTCACAAGCACATTATGGTGAATGGTAACATCGTTAACATACCATCTTATTCTTTGAAACCAGGTGATGTGATTGAATTGAAACCAAAATCAAAAGCAAGCGATAGCATTAAAAGCATCGTGGGAACTAAAAATCCAAAAATTGGTTGGGTAGAATTCAACGAAAAAGAATTTAAAGGCACTTTCATTACGCACCCTGAGCGTGAAAATGTTCCTGAAAATATTAAAGAACAACTAATCGTAGAATTGTATTCTAAATAAGTTGAAACTTTTATTCTTAAAAAGGTTGCTTCGATACACAGAAGCAACCTTTTTTTATATCCAGTTGTAATGGGTGACTTGAAGATTATAATAGCTTCTTTATGCCTTATTGGACTTAATAAATCTTGTTGAGTTTCATTATAGCTTATGCAATTTTTAAGAACGATTAAATAGTCGTCCCTTAAAAAGTCTATAAGTCAATACTGTTAAGCTGATAGCAAGGAGT
>CALMXV010000423.1 GCA_937871155.1 uncultured Taibaiella sp.
GTCGGGTGAAGGCAAAAAGCTTAAGTAGGTTTTTTTTCAAAACAGAGATGGTCGCAACGGATGACGCACAAAAATAAGGCTCGAACGTTGATTTCACCTTTATGCAGTTGCTCCAATTATTGATGATGGAATAACCAATGATTATGATTAAACATTTTGACCACTTTAGGAGGCAGCTATAATATTGGAGTAGTCCGTATCGTTTGCTTTCATTTTTTTAAGAACTTGATAATAGGCAATCCTTTCAATAATCATATACACAAAGAGTAGGGCGGTAATGAGGGATTGAGTTTTAGAATAGGCTGAAGGAATGTTGATGAAAAATAGAAAAGGAATAATAGATAATATCGCTTCCTCTGATGGCATTAAAGCATAGAAGTAGCTTTTGTATATTGATAGATGAGCATCCACAGATACATACCAATTAATTAGAAAGGTAGATGCCATATACACCAGTAAAAAACTCCATGAATAATCGTAAAGGAATAAATGAACGATAGGAATGCTAATAATTTGATAACAAGCAATAACGCCGGCAATGACCAACAACAACCACTTTGGTTGTATAAAGCTGGCTTTCAATGTGGCAAAGTAGGTTTTTCGATACTGAGCAGTATGGATTCTTTTAAAAGAAGCTACAAGGGGTTCAAATCCTTTGCCCCCAAAGGATGTATGTGCTTGGTGCATAGCTTGCTGTAGGTTAAGAGTAGGATGCAGTTCCAGCACCTCTTCTACTTTACAAGCGAAATGATCCAATATTTCTTGAATCTCAATAGCATTAACAAACCCTCTTTTACGAATATAATCCTTTAAAAAATTAATCTGTTCGTCGTTAAGATGTTTCGATTCCATGTTGCCATCCGTTTTTGAAAATTAATAATAAAGCCTCAAGAGATTCTTTGAAATTGGCTATTTCGGTTACCGTTTCCTTCTTGCCTTTTGAAGTAAGAAAATAGTTTTTACGTAATCTACCGGCTACAAGTTCTGTTTCAGTATCCAGCCAACCTTCAGCACATAGTTGATGTAGAGTAGGGTAAAGTGCGGCTTCGTTTAGTCGGATTTTTCCTTGGCTGAGCTCCTTCACGGTTTTGGTTATTTCATAGCCATACATCTTTCCTCGCTGCTCCAGCAATGAAAGAATCAAATAACTCATACTCCCCTTTATGAAATTCACTTGAGTCATACCTCACGAAATTAGGTATGATTTTAAAAGTATCAAGTTTTATTTTTTGGGGGGTTAAGCTATGATGCTACTAGGAAGCGATAGTGGCGATGGCACCGTTCATCAGCAGCAATACTATGAAGCTTTTCTTAGAGCAACCGATCCAGCGGACTCACCACCTTAGCAATCGAATGTGGGCTGATATGCGTATAAATCATCGTAGTTTTCAAATCACGATGTCCCAATAGTTTTTGAATCAAACTTATATCCGTACCATATTCCAATAAATGCGTGGCATAGCTATGACGCAGTCCATGAATGCCAACCGGCTTTTGAATACCGGCTTTACGCATAGCATTTTTAAAAATGGCTTGAATACTTCTAGTCGTATAGGCACCACCATACTGCCCTTCAAATAAAAATTCTTTGGGCCGATACTGAATATAGTACTTTCTTAAGTCAAGCAATGCAGATTCCGGCAATCGCACATATCGGTCTTTTTTACCTTTAGACTGACTGATTAATACCATCATAGTAGTACTATCAATATCTCTTACTTTCAGATGCGCTATTTCGCTCACCCGCAAACCCATACCATAGCATAGCTGAAGGATGACCTGGTGTTTTAGATTATCAGTCACTTCAAAAAGCTGTTTTATCTCCTCCGTATTTAATGCTTTGGGTAGTAAATTCGGTTTCTTAGGGCGAGGAATATCCATCAAAAAACGATCACGTTTTAGCACCTTTTCAAAATAAAACTTCAGCGCATTCAACCGGCTATGCAACTGATTTTCTGATAATCGACACTGATGAATACAATAAAGCATATAACGCTTCAAATCATCTACCCGCAAACTATCTACCCACCTTGATTTTATCAACTGTAGTAATGGGATAAACTCATTACTATAGGTCTTTATCGTATTAGGCGAATACCCTCTTAGTACCAGTTCTTCGATAAAACGCTTATAAGCTTCTTGATTGACGGGATGTATAGCGTGCAAAGCTGACATTCCTACTTGAGATAACGCAATCCCAAACATCAAACGATACTGTTTTACATCACGTACATACCAAGCTTTTTTTGTTTGGCTCCAGTGTGCCACTACTGATTGTTTTAGATAATCTCTCAACTGTTGGTTATTGGGGAAAAAAATCCATATCACCGGCTTCCCTTTATGTGTTCCTAGTTGAAAATTATAACTTGATTTATCAAAATCCATAAGTCAAAATACTTAAAGTTAGCAACCAAAATTAGCACTCAAATTTACTTGTTAAT
>CALMXV010000424.1 GCA_937871155.1 uncultured Taibaiella sp.
TACTTTATAACCACCATTGGTTAAGTTACTAATCGTAGAATTAGTACCACTAGCAGTAGCATAACTTGACCATTGAAAAGTAGCTGCATTGTGTTTGTACCACTGAAAGGTATAAGTACCAGCAGTAGTAGGGGTTGCAGTTAAAGAGGCTGGTGTTAAACTTGAAGGACTTGTACACCAAACATAAATAGGAACATTTACCGTTGCATTTGTGTATGCCGTTGTGGCGGCGCCTTGGTTACCATTAGCAGTTATACCGGCTATTAAAAGTGTACTATTCCATAGAAAACTTAGGAGCAGTAATAAAATAAGTTTCTTTAAGTACGAAAGCCTCATGTTATTTAAAAAAGATTCCAAATATAATTATATCCTTCATCTTCCTATATGTCTGAAATCATTTAACTAAAGAAAGAAGGACGGGCTTAAGTCACTGAAATTGATTCCTGCTTAATAAAGTCTTTTTTCTAAATTACGCCCATGAATTCAACGCTCCTACTCGTTATTATCCTTGCCTATTTCGCCTTATTACTAGGTATTGCATTTTATACCTCTCGTCATTCCAACAACGAATCTTTTTTTATTGGCAATCGTAGCAGCAAGTGGTGGGTAGTGGCATTTGGCATGATAGGCACCTCACTTAGTGGCATGACGTTTATCTCTGTTCCCGGTACCGTGGGCAAGGTAGGCTTCGATTATTTTCAAGTCGTCATTGGGTATATCATCGGATATTTTATTGTAGCTTATATTTTACTCCCCTTATATTATCGGTTACATGTTACTTCTATCTACACCTATCTGGAGCAGCGTTTTGGGCAAGTATCTTATAAAACCGGAGCACTTTTCTTTATCTTATCACGCACCTTAGGAGCCACGCTCCGCCTTTATTTAGTCATCAAAGTACTAGAGAAGTTTGTCTTGGCAGACCTCCATATCAATTTTGAAATCACGGCTATTATTATCCTCGTACTCATCTTACTCTATACCTATCGTGGCGGTGTTAAAACGATCGTTTGGACGGACACCTTACAAACCACTTTTATGCTGGTGGCATTATTAGTTTGTATAGGCTATATCCTTTCCGAGCTCCATCTCAATATGGCTACCGCCTGGCAAACCATGAGCGACAACAACCTTACTAAGATGTTTGGTACCGACCCATTAGCACCCAACTTCTTCTTAAAACAAATACTAGGTGGCATGTTCATCACCATCGCCATGACAGGGCTTGACCAAGAGATGATGCAAAAAAACATCAGTGTTACCAATCTCAAAGACTCTCAAAAAAACATGGTTGTGCTGAGTTTCTTACAAGGAATTGTAGTCTTCATTTTTCTTACCTTAGGTGCATTACTAACTCTTTATGCAACCGCACATCAGTTACCGGCAACCGGAGACGACCTCTTCCCTACCATTGCCATCCAGTCAGGCTTACCCTTCTTCATTACCGTATGTTTTGTCATAGGATTAATCAGTGCGCTTTTCCCTAGTGCTGATGGTGCCCTTACGGCACTTACCTCTTCCTATTGCATCGATATTCTAGGCATCCAAAACAAAGATTGGTCGGAAGAAAAAAAGAAAAAAACACGTTTAATCGTACATAACCTCTTTGCTTTTATCTTCCTTATTTGTGTGTTCTTCTTCCGCGAGGTGGACAATGGCTCACTCATCCAAACCCTACTTGTAGTAGCAGGTTATACCTACGGCCCACTCCTTGCTCTGTTTACCTTTGGCATCTTCACCCGTCGGATTACCAACGAAAAAATGGTACCCCTCATCTGTATCCTTTCTCCCATTATCTGTTACTTTTTAAAACAACACGACAAAGAATGGCTCAACGGATATGCCATAGGTACCGAGCTACTCATCATCAATGCAGCCATCGCATTTATACTTTTATATCTAACTTCGAAAAAAACCAATGCAGCTACGGCTACCACTTTATAAATTCATTCGTATCTGATAAAAATATTTTGGTTCCCAGCGCTGCAACAACATGAAGCTTTTAGGGCGTTGGCACCATTCAAGGCTATTACAACTATTGAGCATTTTTAAAACCACCACCCTACCATCCAACTAAAACAACCATCATGAACGACAAAAAATACACCACCATAAAAAAAAGAGATTGGGCAGAAACCAAAGCTCACTCAAGCTGGCAAGTATTCAAAATCATGGCAGAGCTTGTAGAAGGATTTGATACACTTGCTAAAATCGGACCTTGTATCACCATCTTTGGTTCGGCTCGCACACAGCCGGACACCAAGTATTACAACCTTGCTGTGGACATCGCTAAAAACCTCTGCGAAGAAGGCTTTGGCGTCATCACCGGCGGTGGACCCGGCATAATGGAAGCCGGCAATAAAGGTGCACAATTAGCCAATGGACTCTCCGTAGGGCTCAATATCCAACTCCCTTTTGAGCAAGGCACCAACCCTTTTGTAAGCAGTAGTTTCAATATCAATTTTGATTATTTCTTTGTTCGCAAAGTCATGTTCTCCAAATACTCTCAAGGCTTTATCATGATGCCGGGCGGCTGGGGCACTATGGATGAGTTTTTTGAAATTGCCACCTTAATTCAAACAAAAAAATTTACACAAACACCCATGATCTGTATGGGTAAAGAATATTGGGGAGGACTTTTCGATTGGATGAAGAATGTCATGTTGGAAGAACATCATAACATCAGCCCCGGCGACTTAGAGCTGATTAAAATTTTTGATACCGCAGAAGAAGTGGTCGCATATTTCAAAGAATTTTATACCCTCAATAAGCTACAACATAACTTTTAATAGTCGTTACATTTCGAATAATTCATTCTTTATTTTTATCCCCAATCCGATACAATGACCATACAGTTACTTTCCAAAACCCTCAATAACTACGCAGAATCTCACACAACACCTGAGTCGGACACCTTAGCAGCACTTAATAGAGAAACCAACTTGAAAGTGGAGCTTCCCATCATGTTATCCGGACATCTGCAAGGCGCATTCTTAAAGATGATTAGTAGTATGATGCAGCCAAAAACCATTTTAGAAATAGGAACTTATACCGGCTACTCCGCTATTTGCTTAGCCGAAGGGCTTTCATCAGTAGGGAATTTACATACTATAGATATCAATGAAGAATTGCAAGACCTCTGTTTTCGTTACTTTTGTGAGGCTGGCTTAGAGCAAAAAATCACCCAACATATAGGCAACGCCGCTACTATAATTCCTCAACTGGACTTACAGTTTGACTTAGTATTTATAGATGCAGATAAACAAAACTATTGCCTGTATTACGACTTGGTTTTTGACAAAGTACCAATTGGTGGTTATATCTTAGCAGATAATGTACTTTACAATGGCGAGGTAGTGCTGCCTGAAGAAGAACAAAGTAAGAATGCCAAAGCCATTCATGCTTTTAATGAAAAAGTAAAACAAGATGACCGAGTAGAACAAATA
>CALMXV010000425.1 GCA_937871155.1 uncultured Taibaiella sp.
CAAAGACAAATTTTCGATTTCTTGATAGAAGTTAAAAAATAGCAAGTTCCAATTTAGTAAGTTTCTTTCGTAGTTTAGCTATTCATAGTTTTAATACATTTTTAGAAAATCGACTTAATAAACATCTATTTGTTTTATCATTTAATTCTTTGCCA
The DNA here is from genome assembly GCA_937871155.1 of uncultured Taibaiella sp. Lineage (GTDB taxonomy): Bacteria > Bacteroidota > Bacteroidia > Chitinophagales > Chitinophagaceae > JAFIGV01. Next base: position 156 of record CALMXV010000425.1, read on the forward strand.
CTGTGAATCTTGAAAAATTAAAATTGAGGCTACAACAACCTTTACCGGGTAAGTTGGCACAAGATAGAATGATATCTAGGCTCATTACATTACCAACAGAGGTTCCGGACAGTGCCAAGGTGAGTGCCGTTCTTATCGTATTCTTAAATAAAAATGATACCTGGCATATCGTCTATATTCAACGAGCCATAGATGGACATGCGCATAGCGGACAAATCGGATTTCCGGGTGGAAAGCAAGAAAAATTTGACTCAAACCTTAGAGCTACTGCTTTAAGAGAAGCCCAAGAAGAAATTGGTATTGTTAGTAATGCCGTTGAAATCATTGGTCAGCTTAGCTCTCTTTATATACCGGTAAGCAATTTTAATGTCTATCCATTTGTGGCTGTTGCCTCCTCTACTTTTAATTATCGTTTACAAGCTAGTGAGGTGGCTAGGGTTTTAGAAGTGCCGGTTAGCACCCTTATAAATGAAGAAATTAAAACAACCTTTAAGCTCACGGCTGCTGATCATCGTTTTATCCGTTCTGTTCCTGCTTATCAATTAGAGGCTGATGCGATACTTTGGGGAGCTACTGCAATGATAACTGCAGAGCTGGAGCAAATACTATTAGATTGTTTTTAATTCAGCAAAAGGGAACTTTAGACTATTAAAATAGCAGTACGAATCGTTTATTTTTGTTCATAATTATGAAAGCAATGCTCTTTGCTGCCGGACTAGGCACTCGCTTGAAACCCTTTACAGACCATCATCCCAAAGCGTTGGCAACCGTAAATGATAAAACACTTTTGCAACTGAATATAGAATATTTACAACGTCATGGTATCCGCGATGTAGTGGTTAATGTGCATCATTTTGCCGATCAGATAGAAAATATACTTTCACAGAACCATGGATTTGGTAGTAATGTAACGATATCTGATGAGCGAGATTCCGTTTTAGAAACGGGCGGAGGGTTACTAAAAGCAGCACCTTATTTTGAAAATGAAGAAAGCTTCGTAGTGATGAATGTAGATGTGCTGACAACCTTAAATCTACATCATCTAATAGCCGCACACCAGCCCAATTCTTTAGCTACATTAGCGGTGATGCAGCGAGCCTCCTCTCGACAATTATTATTTGAAAAAGATAAAACACTTTGCGGCTGGAAGAACAATCAAACGGGAGAAATCAAAATGGCACTACCATCGGAAAGCTTTACCCCTTTTGCGTTTAGCGGTATTCAAATAATATCATCCAAAATCTTTAAAGCGATACCTTTTGAAGGAAAATTCTCTGTGATAGAGGTGTACTTATTTCTTGCCAAGCAAAAATTAGTAAAAGGATTCGATCATACAGGAGATATATTCATAGACGTTGGAAAGCCAGAAAGCTTACAACGAGCCAGCAATTTGTTTTAATAAAAAGATAGAAACAAGGCAAAACAGTTACATCTCATGGCTCTTTAAAAACACACTATGGAGCAATGTAGTATTTTAATAGAGAGTCAGAATGTTGAACACTAGGAATGCCGGTTATTTTTATATCCACTTCTTCTTTAATGATACCAATACCTTTAGCAAACCAAATATCCAATCGTCCGGCATCTATATAAGTCGGTAATGCATTCGGCTTCCATTTTACACTCGTATGCACCTTTGAAACTTCTTTATAGGTAGAGTCTCCTAAGGATAAAGTACCATCAATGAAATCAACCTTACTTTCAAAAAGCAAATTCACTTTGATACCTGAATAGGTATAGTCTTGGGTATTGGTCCAGTTGGAGCCTTGCTGTACACTATCTTGTAAAAACACGAGAGTAGTATAGTTCGTTTGTGCTCCATCAAAATCATAAAGCGAAACATACAAGTTGCCATTCTTGCCAAAATATTCGGGAGTTATAAATTTGGTATTTGTATCCAATTTTTCAAAATAACTAAACTTTAAGCCGTTTTTCATAGAGTCTATTCCGCTTGCAGTACGTTTTACTACATCGCCATTTCTAGCACCAAACAACCACCACGAGCCTTTCTTGGTGGACATGTAATTACTTTTTTCTTGCTTGTTAGGGTCGAGATTTTGATTAGCACCATCACGTTTAGTACAAGCAAATAAACTTACCACAAGTAGTAAAATGATAGCAGAAGGAATAGTTTTGTTCATAAAAAATGATAAAGGAATAAAGATATTAAAAACTGGGACTAAAATGGATTGGATGACTTTAAAAGTTTTCAAAAAGACAGAAAATAACCCAACACATATATTCATTCCATAAGGGTATCTTCTAAAAATCATCGTAACTCGTTCAGCCCATCGAATCTTCATTGGTATTTTCTAGCAAAATAGTCTGCATAATTTTTAGCTTATGCAGACTGTTCGGTTTCAATTTTATATTAATGAGTTGCTTTTTCTTTTGATATTCTTTAGTCAGCTTTTTTTTGCAAGTATTTAGAAGTAGTGAGATGATTAATAAAAATCATAATCACGTCTGGCAATGTTCAATCGAACACCACCATAACCATAGGTAGTTGATATGTTTGGAATAGCCAACACATCTTCACTTACAAAACGACGATGGGTGAATCCTAAGTCGAAAAATAAATTATCACGCAATTCGTAAGAAAGGTTTAAGTTCATCAACATACAGCTTGTTTTGATACCATTGATAACTCCTATACCAAAGCTTTGTGTGCGGCTATTATAATCCATAAAGATATTGCTGCCATAATTGGAAGCACCGGTATCAAGTCCTTGTTTATAGTACATACCTTTTACGGTTACAAATAGTTTTTCAATAGGTTGGTATCGGATAAGCCCAATAAGTTCTACAAAGCCGGCTCCTAAAGGATGCGCCAGTGGCTGGTTGTAGTGTGTATAGTTAGCAGTGCTATCGTAGTGAGCATAAGTAAATGGGCGTACAATATTCATTTCACCTTGAAGATCTAGGTTTTTAAGTCCGAAAGCATTGAAGTATTTGCCACCAAGCTGTAAGCCCCATTTATTACCCCAATATCCATTACGGCTAAAGAATTCTTTAGAAGTAAATTCATCCAGCATAAACTGGCCATAAAATTGAAATCTTTTAGCAACTATTGCTTTGAAGTTTAAGCCTAGATTCACATTGTCGGGGCTACCAAATGCACGCTCTACAGAACGGAATAAGATTATAGGATTCAAATAGCCAAACTCATAGCGGTCTCTTCTACCAAATACCACACTTTCAAAAACACCTACATTCAACCAACGGGTAACATTTACACTCAAACTGTGAATGGTAGCGTATTTACGAGGAAGACGAGCATCTATTCCTTTTACAAACTGAGGCGTCAACTCTACATAAAGGTTTTGATAATTGAGTTTCCAGATCTTGGTATTTAAACGAAGGAAAGGATAGTTGGCAGAGAAATCGCTTAAGAATAAGCTGCGCATTCCATCACCATAAAAGTTTTTACCATAGCCAAAAGTTACGTTGAGATGGTTTTTGATAGCTTGAAAATCAATGTACCCTTGTGCTAATAGGTAGTCGTAAGTATTGTTTTTCGTCATAAGATAAAAGTCGGCACCCGGCACACCTTTATAACCACTTCTGTGATTGATATAGTTGTCCACAAAACTTACCGGCTGTTCTTGGTTGTCGGTGAAGTAGGTATAAAAGCCGATGCGTTTAGTAACCCATCCTCTTAGTTCTACACCACGGCTACTCATAAAATGATTGTCACTGCCCAAGGTATTTTTCTCTCCAAGTACTTGTCCTGAGATAACTGGATTCGCCACTAAGAAGAAATTGTCTTTATTAACATGAAGAAAATCGGGTTGCTTCTTATAAAAAGTATTGAACCAAGGAAGTTTTGAATCAATAGCGCCATTGGCATCTGGTGCCCACTCACCACTTTTGGAGATGGTATGGTCTAGATTAAAACGATCTATTTTTGAAAGACCTAATTGACGCGCTTGCTCTCTCTTCTCAATAAAATATTGCACTACGCCGCTTCTAGGTGCCGGTTTTACGGTTGTAAAAAAACTATTGGTCAATTCACCGGATAACGTCTCCATTTTATCCATCAGCGGATACGCTTCTGTGTTCATGGGTAGATACGTTGTTTGCGCAGTTGCAATGCCGGATAGTGATAATCCTGAAGCAACGAGAAGTGTAAATTTATTCATGTAAAATAATAGATGGAATGGTTTTGAAAATTTGAGCAAGCACAAAAATAATTTTCTGCGTTAACTTTTCATAAACAAAATTTGAATTCATTTTTTATCTAAAAAGCAATAGGAATTGAAACTTCATTTCAATAAAAAGGAATCCCGATATTCGTTCCTAGTATTAAAATAAGAACTTTACCGATTAACAAGATTAACCATGAGCACGATATTGATAAAAAACGCTACAATTGTCAATGAAGGGAAACAAGCGATAGCTGATGTATTGGTGAAGCAAGGAACGATAGAAAAAATAGCAAACGACATCACCCTTAAGGAGCAAGCACGTATCATTGATGCCACCGGTTTGTATCTATTACCAGGAGTGATAGACGACCAAGTACATTTTAGAGAACCCGGGCTAACCCACAAAGCCAACATAGCTACCGAATCCCGTGCGGCTGTGGCAGGCGGTGTTACCAGTTTCATGGAAATGCCCAATACCAATCCTCCGGCCTTGTCGCAAGAATTGTTAGAATCCAAATATCAAATTGCAGCAGAGACTTCTCTTGCTAATTACTCCTTCTTTATGGGAGTATCAAATGATAATGTAGAAGAGGTATTAAAGACAAACAAAAAACAACAAGAAGTATGCGGAGTCAAGATTTTTATGGGTTCCAGTACCGGCAATATGTTGGTCGATAATTACAATACATTGAACCGAATTTTTTCAGATAGCGAACTTTTAATAGCCACCCACTGTGAAGATGAACGCATCATTAATGCCAATAAAGAACAGTATAAAGATGCCGACCATGCCAGTTTTCACCCAATGATACGTGATGTAGAAGCCTGCTTTGAAAGCTCTTTTTCGGCAGTGCAACTTGCAAAGCAAACTGGTGCTAGATTACACATCCTACACATTTCTACAGCTAAAGAATTACAACTCTTCTCTAATATGCTTCCCCTAAAAGAGAAGCGAATCACTAATGAGGTTTGTGTACATCATCTTCATTTTACTGCTGACGACTATGAGCATTATGGCAACTTGATAAAATGTAACCCTGCCATTAAAGCGAAAGACAATAAAGAAGCCCTGTGGGAAGCCTTATTAGACGATAGATTAGACGTTATAGCTACCGACCATGCGCCACATACTTGGGAAGAAAAGCAACAACCTTATCAACAAGCACCTTCTGGAGTTCCATTGATACAACACTCGCTCTTATTAATGTTGCAGTATGTAAAAGAAGGAAAAATAACCCTTGAAAAAGTAGTAGAGAAAATGAGCCATGCAGTTGCAGATTGCTTTCAAATATCGAAACGCGGCTATATTCGTGAAGGTTATCATGCCGATTTAGTCTTAGTGAATATGAATGGAGTGTACCGAGTATCTAAAGAAAACATCTTTTATAAATGTGGGTGGTCGCCGTTTGAAGGACATCAATTCCCCACAACCATTCAAGCTACATTAGTAAATGGAAATGTGGTTTATGAAAATGGAGTAATGAATGAGTCTTTCAAAGGCCAACGAATTTTATTTGACCGTCATTAATGCAACACGACCCAACTACGCTTAAAGACTTATCTCTACTTGGAGCTTCACAAAGTGTTTTCCAACTTTTGGATCATTGTGTGACCTCCAAAGGCAGACATACGCTTAGGCAATTTATCCTTCAGCCACCGGCTAGTTTTGAAGAGTTGACACAAGTACAAGCCACTATTCGGTTCATCGCCAAAGAAAAATTGGAATTGCCATCCACAATATCCAATGGGACGTTGGTGATGCTTGAAAAATTTTTTGAGAGTGCCGATCATGTGCCACAACGGCCGTCAGGCATTCAATTGTTGCTGAATAAATATTTTCAAAAAGCCTTTAATAGAAATGAATACACCTTCACCCAGTTTTCAATTTCCCACTTAGCGGATTTTATAAAAGGTTGTACAAACCTCACATCAATACTAAAAGGAGAACCTGCTTTACCATTAGTATTGAAAGAAGCATTGACAAGTATCCAACAAGAGCTGGATGCGAGTAGGTTGACGGCTGCTTTGTTGCAAGTAACCCCAGACACTTCCTTTACTGAAATGGCTACCTTGAGCTATGAAGCAAGAAGAGATTTAAAGAGCTCCATTCATCGATTGATACAGTGGTTTGGAAAATTGGATGCATGGTATTCTATAGCTAAAGCAGCCAATATTCAAAATTGGAAATTCCCTACAATACTTCCTTCAAGTCCCATTCAGTTTAAGGCTGTTGGGCTATTTCATCCTTTGTTGAAAGCACCAAAACCGTATCCGGTATCATTTCAAGCTGCTCAAAATCTGTTAGTGCTTACTGGGGCTAATATGAGTGGTAAGACGACATTTATGCGTGCCTTAGGCATAGCCGCATTCTTAGCGCATATAGGTGCAGCAGTACCGGTAATTGAAATGGAGATTAGTTTCTTAAAGGGTATTATTACCAATATGCATGTGGAGGATAATATCCAATTAGGAGAAAGCCTTTTTATGGCGGAGGTGCAACGAATCAAACACACCACCTATAAAGTGATAAGCCCTGAGCCCCATCTGATTCTTATGGATGAGCTTTTTAAAGGCACCAATGTGCATGATGCTTTTGAATGTACCAAAGCCGTATTGGAAGGATTGCTTTTGCATCCACATCATATACTAGTACTCTCTACTCATTTATATGAAGTAGCACAGCAGTTTCAGCATGAACCAGCAATTCGTTTTGCCTATTTTGAAACGGATCTTTCCGTATCGGGCAATTATCGGTTTACCTATGAGTTGAAGCAGGGAATATCCAATGACCGAATTGGAAAACAAATTTTAGAGAAGGAAGGTGTCATAAAATTATTAAAAGGAATCCACGATTAAACTTTTTAAAAAGTATATTTTTGACCGATTAAGAAGGATATATACATGCAGCAGCAATCACCTCA
>CALMXV010000426.1 GCA_937871155.1 uncultured Taibaiella sp.
CACTTTCAGAACGATGTTTCTTAAAAGTAGTATCTACAGATGCCCAAAGTACACCCACTGTAAAATATGTTTTTACTACAGTGCCTACTAAAGTCAAGTTCCAATTTTTTGAAAATTGTTTCATGGTTGGAGATGAACTAAGAGTTAGATTAAAGTACTTACAACAATGGTTGATAGCAAGGAAACGTAAATGACAATCTTAATGGCAATAATATTTTTCATGACTTTTTGATTAATTCGAGTCAAAAGTCATTAGTATCATCATTCCTATGAAAATATGAGTATTGTTTAACCCGAATTTGACAAGCGAATAACGAACCGTTAAGAAAATAAATACGTCATTAATGAAGAGGAAAATGGAACTTAGAAGCGAATTAGAAAATACCTCAATTCTTCCTCTTTTTGATGATTTGATTGATCATCCTTCAAACAAAATATCTTAGCAAAATTCACAAAGATTTCTAGTGTTTATTTCTTTTAAAATTTGATGTTAAGATTTAAAATCAATAGCTTTCGTTTTTATTTTAATCGACTATGTCTGCACAAGATTTTGCTTCAGAAATTTCACAAGGATATACATTTAAAGGAGATAGCTTATTACTAGGTAAAGCCATGCTGGATGGGCAATTACAAAATGATTTAGCCATCTCTATCCCGTTAAAAATGATGAATCGTCATGGACTAATCAGTGGAGCTACCGGAACGGGAAAAACTAAAACATTACAAGTAATTTCCGAAGGATTAAGTGATGCTAGCGTTCCTGTTTTACTCTTAGATATTAAAGGCGACTTAAGCGGTATAGCTGCTGCAGGCGGCAACAATCCCAAGATACAAGAACGGGTACAACACATGGCACTTCAACAATATAGTGCTAAGCAATTTCCTGCCGAATTACTAAGCCTCAGCAATGAACCCGGTACCAAACTACGTGCTACAGTTTCAGAATTTGGACCGGTACTGCTCTCTAAAATATTGGGGCTAAATGATACCCAAAGCAGTGTTATTTCTATGCTGTTTAAGTATTGTGATGATCATGCTTGGCCATTGCTGGACTTACAAGATTTAATCAAAATTTTACAATGGGCAGCTAATGAAGGCAAGTCTGAACTTTCAGCCGCTTATGGAAATATCTCTCCGGCATCTGTAGGTACTATTATGCGAAATGTAATAGAACTTCAACAACAAGGTGCCGATCAGTTTTTTGGAGAGCGTTCTTTTGATGTGGACGATTTGATGCGAATAGCTGATGATGGCTGTGGTATGATATCCATTATTCGAGTGACCGATATGCAGGATAAGCCAAAGTTATTCTCCACATTTATGCTTCAGATGTTATCTGAATTATATGCTACCCTACCCGAAGCAGGTGACCTTGACCGCCCAAAATTGGTAATGTTTTTTGATGAAGCACATTTGATATTTGCTGATGCTAATGCAGTATTAGTACAACAAATAGAAACCGTGATAAAGCTAATTCGCTCTAAAGGTGTCGGTATTTTCTTTTGCACACAAAACCCAATGGATGTTCCGCCCTCTATTTTAGCTCAGTTAGGGTTGAAAGTTCAACATGCACTGAGAGCCTTTACTGCTAATGATCGTAAGACCATCAAACAAACAGCAGACAACTACCCCGAATCTAAATTTTATAAAACGGAGGATTTAATTACTCAATTAGGAATCGGCGAGGCTTTGGTCACTTCATTAAATGAAAAAGGTATTCCTACCCCATTAGTACATACGATGCTTTGCCCTCCTAGGTCAAGGATGGATATACTGACTACAGCAGAAATAAATACACTCGTTCAAAACTCACGGATACTTACTAAGTATAATGAAGCGGTAAATAGAGAGAGTGCCTATGAAATTTTAACTCAAAAACTTACTCAAAAAGCTGCAGAAGTAGCCGCTGAAGC
>CALMXV010000427.1 GCA_937871155.1 uncultured Taibaiella sp.
ATCCTGCAAAGATATTCTTTAACACTCCTTGCTATCAGCTTAACAGTATTGACTTATAGACTTTTTAAGGGACGACTAAATAGGTATTGAAAATATTGTGCCAAAGAAATGATGAGCCAGTTCCTTTTAACAATAATTTTTGAACTAAGTCTTTTTGAAAGACTAAATAGCTACTGGAGCTTTGATGTGTGGATGACACTGATAATTTTCTAATTGAAAATCTTCGAAATCATATTCGAATAGAGATGTTATAGACGCATTAATTTTCATAGTCGGAAGTGGAAATGGGGTTCTGGAAAGTTGCAACTGAGCTTGCTCTATATGATTTTTGTAAAGATGTAAATCTCCAAATGTATGTACGAACTCACCAGGCTCTAATCCACAAACTTTTGCTAGCATCATTGTCAACAAAGCATAGGATGCAATATTAAATGGGACTCCTAAGAAAGCATCTGCACTACGTTGATAGAGCTGACAGCTTAGCTTTCCATTGGCTACATAAAATTGAAATAAAGCATGACAAGGGCTAAGTGCCATTTGAGAAAGGTCAGCAACATTCCATGCATTTACAATCATACGACGACTATCCGGGTTGGTTTTTATTTGATGCATTACATCTTTTATTTGGTCGTACGTTTTACCATCTGCACCGGTCCAGCTACGCCATTGATGTCCATAAACCGGGCCTAAGTTACCATCAGCATTTGCCCATTCGTCCCATATACTCACACCATGATCTTTAAGATATTTGACATTAGTATCGCCTTTTAGAAACCACAACAATTCATAAACGATAGATTTAAGATGCAGCTTTTTAGTAGTAACTAATGGGAAGCCTTGACTTAAATCAAATCGCATTTGATAGCCAAAAACACTAATGGTGCCGGTGCCTGTTCTATCTGTTTTTTCAGTGCCATTATCAAGAATATGTTGAAGTAAATGTAGGTATTGTTGCATAATGATTCAAAAGTCCTAATTAGAAATACATCCCCCAAATTTTGTATTCCACAGAATGTTCATGTTTTTACAAAATGCTTATATAATTTTGTCCACTTAATTATGGCACAAAAACTTTCCATAGTAATACCGGCATATAATGAAGGTAATACGATACATTTTATCCTTGATAAAGTGAAAGCCGTAAGGTTGTTGAATGATATTGAAAAAGAAATCATCATAGTCAATGATTGTTCCAAAGACCATACTGAAGAAGCCATACAGCAATATCAACAAGCCAATCAAGAGGTTCCCATAACCTATTACAAACATCCTGTGAACATGGGTAAAGGTGCAGCACTTCATACTGGTATTGAGAAAGCAACTGGTGATTTTGTTATTATTCAAGATGCCGATTTAGAATATGACCCTAATGAGTATAATATTCTTCTTAAGCCTATACTAGATGGCTTTGCTGATGTAGTATATGGTTCTCGATTTATGGGGGGAAAGCCACATAGAATTTTATTCTTTTGGCACTCGATAGGTAATATGTGGTTGACAACGCTATCCAATATGCTCACCAATCTTAATCTTACTGATATGGAAACTTGCTATAAGCTCTTTAAAAGAGAAGTAGTACAAGGGCTAAAATTAGAAGAGAAGCGATTTGGTTTTGAGCCGGAAGTAACGGCTAAAGTTTCTAGAGTACCAAACATTAGAATCTATGAAGTAGGTATCTCTTATTATGGACGCACTTATGAAGAAGGAAAGAAAATTGGCTGGAAAGATGGCTTTAGAGCAATTTACTGCATCCTAAAATACAATCTTTTTAAGTAGGCATTTTTCGCAGAATATAGTTCTTGTTTTATTGATAAATCATAATTAAAAATGTCACAGCAACCGATTATATTGCCCGTAGAAGGGAAAATGCCAATCATTCCACAAGATTGTTTTATCGCACCCAATGCTACTATTGTAGGGGATGTTGTTTTCGGAACCTCGTGTAGTATTTGGTTTAATGCAGTTGTGCGTGGTGATGTCAATAGTATAAGAATAGGTAATAAAGTCAACATTCAAGATGGTGCTTGTATTCATTGCACCTATCAAAAGACACAAACGATTATTGGTAATAACGTATCTATAGGCCATCATGCTATAGTGCATGGGTGTGTGGTTGAAGATAATGTATTAATAGGTATGGGCGCGATAGTAATGGATGG
>CALMXV010000428.1 GCA_937871155.1 uncultured Taibaiella sp.
CATATTGTAAGCTGCTCCAAGACCTAAGTTTATAGGAAGGAAGTCTCTTCGAGTACCTGTTGCATCATAAGATATCTTACCACCTAAGTTAGAAACCACAGCCCCGAAATTGAAGGTGTTGTTTTTAAATTCAGTGATTTCTTTTTTCTTGGAATAAAATATTCCGGCATCTGCAGCTACTGTTTTTCCTGGTTTATAGGCTGCAGTACTAGGGCTGCTAATACCCGTCAATAAAGCAGAATAGATATAACGTAAGCTTACACCGGCGGAAAGATAATCGGACAAGCGGCGTGAGTACCCTAAATCGATCGCATATTCACGAGGCTTTCCTGTTCCAATAGGTGAGCCCAGATTGTCGGTAAAGTTGATATCCCCTAAAGAAAAATAACGTAAGGAAGCACTGATAGCTTGACGATCATCTTTGCCAAATTTTGCATAACCAGAAACATAGGCTAAAGAGATATCGGGTACTAAATCTCTAAGCCAAGGAGTATAAGTAAGTGATACCCCAAATTTCTTTTCTGAAAAAGGGATTTTACTTAAATTCCAATATTGGGCATTCGGGTCGGCTGAAGTAGCTATGCCGACATCTCCCATAGCTCCGGCTCTGGCATCTGGTGATATCCTCAAAAAAGGAACAGCAGTTGTAATCGTATTAACTTGACCGTTAATATTCTTTTGTGCCAATAAATTGGAAGCTGGAAGGGCTAATAAACTAACTCCGATGAGTGCGAAGCGAATCCTCATTCTATGGTGGTTTTTTTTAAAGTTTTGCAAAGGTATTTTATTTACTGTTTTTTCCCAATAGCAGATTAGTAATTCTAAAGGGTAGATTATCTATTAACGAATTAATACGAGTTTTTCGTATGCTGCAGACTGAATTCCTTTTGAAGTAGCAAGGGACAACCGATAAACATATAATCCAGAAGGCAATTTTGCTCCTGCATCACTAGTACCATCCCAAGTAATTTCTCCACTACGACTACCTATTGGGCTTATTGTCTTTTTAAGTGTGCGCACCAATGCTCCCACTGAGTTATAAATTTGAATAGTAGCCTCAAGTGTTTCGTTTGGATGATTATGATCAAATACAAAGGTGGTAGAGTTGGTAAACGGATTCGGATAGTTCATCAGGTTTTGCACTTTCATAATTTTTCCTTGTACTACTTCAAAGTGTATCACTCCTTCACCTGAGTTATTATTCATATCCCAAGCTTTCACTTTTAGACTGTGTTTTCCATCGGTCAAATCGGAAATTGGGAAATAGGCATACCCGCTTCTAAAGTCATTGGGTGCTGTTTCGTAATAGTCGTTTAATACAAATGGATTCGCTACATCATCATCTAAAATAGCTGTTAAATCATGCCCGATACTATTGCCAGATACATTGATGCCGGTTTCCTGGTCGTATAATTGCACAAACAAGGCAGTGTTGCTACCAGTGATTCCTCCGTCATTAAAAAGGCTATCTCCAATGTAAGGTTTTACAATTGGTGGGTGATTATCAACTACAGCTCTACTAGAAAATCCACCCACAACGATGTTCGTATCGGTTCCGGCACCATCTGTCTGTCCGTTTTCTACATAAAGGCTTATTTTCCCTTTACCATAAGCATAGTTTAGGTCTTTAGGGGTTACAAAATTGATGGTAAAATAACCGTTGATAACACTAGCTTTTCCTTTAAAGATTATATTGTTTTGAACTTGAAAAGCTCTATTGGGTCCAGTGATTGTGCTTTGTGTTCTTGCCTTATCATAAATGGATACATATACATTGCCATTAAAATTGCTTTGATGTAGTCCATTTTTATCGTTTACATGTCCTTTTAGTTGATAATAGCCCAAGGCTTTCATTGAGTCTGTTTTTTCTAACGTATATCCATCAAGAAGGGAATCCAACGTTGTTTGATATTTAGGGAACACCGGTACTAAAGCAGGGTCTCCCAATAGTGCAAATTTTCTAAAATTATCCCAAGTGCCCGGTGCAGCGAAAGTGATGTTTTTGCTTTTCTTAAATGCATCACCAAAGCTAGGCCAATTGCCATTTACAGGTTGGAACTGTGCATTTAGGTATTGGACATTCATGGCTCTGTTTTGATATTGAAACACGAGCTGTGTTGTGGTTAATAAAGCAATAGCGCCGCCATCTGTTTTTAGTATTAGTTTCTCCCCTGCCGACTGTGCTTCGGGGTCATCATAGCGGCTAAACTCGCAGGTAGCAGTCACCATAATGGGGAGTTTATCAATATTCTTCCAAGAGTTAAAATCATCTTGCGTTAAGATACGTTCGCTGGATAAGGTCACGATACTTCCATGTCCATTATAGTTGATCAAAAATGTGCCTTTGAACACTTGGTCGTTAATCATTTTATTAGCGTTCGGGGCACGTGTTCCGCTCGGTGTCGATACGGTTTGTAAGGCAGATAAATAGACTTTTGTTTCATTGTATTGATTGCTGTTATTA
>CALMXV010000429.1 GCA_937871155.1 uncultured Taibaiella sp.
CTTCGTTGAACAAAGTTTTGGAAGCCCTTTTGCAACACCGTGTTTGGGTGGTGCATCGTTTGGATAGAGATACAAGTGGAGTAGTATGCTTTGCCAAAAACGAAAAAACACATAAGTACTTATCGGCGCTTTTTCAAGAACGAGAAGTAAGCAAAACGTATCTTGCCTTAGCCGTTGGCAGACCCAGTATAGAAGAAGGTAGTATTAATAAACCCATCATGGAACATCCGGTGATAAAGGGTAAAATGGTTACCAATGCAAAAGGAAAACCATCGCTTACAGATTATAAAGTGGTGCAACAATGGGCTTTGTATTCATTAATAGAGCTGCAACTACATACCGGAAGAACCCATCAGATACGGGTACACCTTCAAGCCTTAGGCAATCCAGTAGTATGCGATGATGTATATGGAGATGGGAAGCCGTTTCTCTTATCCAATATCAAGAAGAAATTTAAGCTTTCGAAGCAGGAAGAGGAAGAACGACCACTATTAAACCGTTTAGCGTTGCATGCTTATCAATTACAATTTAAGAAAGAAGACGGCACCCCGATAAATGCAGTAGCACCTTTACCAAAAGATATGGCGGCATGTATCAATCAACTCAACAAATGGAGTAAATAATTTTATAAAATAATAACTATACAAGAATGAAATCAGAAATCAGTATTGAAGTAACATTAGACGGTGACAAAATGCCGGAAACCATTCAATGGAAAGCACCGGATGGTGGTGTAGATGGCATGCAACAAGCAAAAGGATTGTTATTAGGATTGTGGGATGGCGAAGAAAAATCAGCATTACGCATAGACCTTTGGACCAAAAATATGTTGATAGACGAGATGAATGAATTTTTCTATCAGTCGTTTTATGGCATGGCAGAAACCTATATGAGAGCTACGCAAAACGAAGACTTAGCAAAGGAAATGAAAGCTTTTGCCGTAAGCTTTAGAAAGAAAGCTGAAGCTCTTATAGAGAAAGAAATGTAGGAATCGATACTAATTAATTTTCGAAATCAATCATAAGTAACCATAAAAACAACCACCCAATATGTCTTTAGAAGCTAAAGTAATGGAACAATTGAAAGACGCAATGCGTGCCAAAGATGAAGCAGCACTAAGAGCATTGCGTGCTATAAAAGCGGCTATACTTATTGAAAAAACTTCCGGAAGAGGGACAGAGATGACCGAAGCCGACGAAACAAAAATGCTACAGAAATTGGCTAAGCAACGTAAGGATAGCCTTGAAATATTTACACAACAAAACCGTGAAGACCTTGCTATAAAAGAACAAGAAGAGTTGGCAATCATTGAAAAATTTCTTCCACAGCAAATGAGTGTGGAAGAGCTAACAGCGGTATTAAAAGAAATCATGGCAACGGTTGGTGCCACTTCTCCTGCAGATATGGGCAAAGTAATGGGACTAGCCACCAAACAGCTTGCTGGTAAAGCAGAAGGCAAGCTGATTTCTGAAACGGTAAAACAACTTCTCTCCGGTAATGCTTGATATCATCGGTATTGCATTGATCAGTTTATTTTTTATTCACGGCTATCGACGAGGTTTTGTGGTAGCCGTTTTTTCTTTTGTAGCCCTGTTTTTAGGAATTTTATTTTGCTTGAAATTCTCTACAACCGTTAGCCAATATATACAACATCAAGGATGGGCAACGGGACTATGGG
>CALMXV010000430.1 GCA_937871155.1 uncultured Taibaiella sp.
TTCTTATTGCAATCAGTATTCTTCAGTTTTGGGGAAGCTGTAATCTAATTAATCCCACAGAGCCGATTCCTTCATTTATTTATATCGATTCCTTTGCTTTTACAGGAAGCGATGAAATGGGCAGCTCGTCAAGAGCCATTACCAATGTGCGTGTATTGTATAACAATGAAAACTTAGGCGTTTTTGATTTGCCTGCATCTATTCCTATCATAGCCAATCAATCAGGGAAGCTTTCTTTATCACCAGGCGTAACTTATAGTGGCATTAACAGCTATCAAGTCACCTATCCTTTTTATACCACAGATACCGTAACCTTTGTGCCTTCACCGAAACAAACACAAGTTATTGCTCCCAAAACAGGCTACTACGACCCCACCACTTTTAATAAAGTCATTACCGATTTCGAGCTTCGCGAAGTGCCTTTTGTAACTGTAACCGGAGATACGAGTTTGACCTTAGACTCTACTGATGTATTTGAAGGGAAGTATGCCAGTCGGTTAACGCTAGATGATATTAATAAAGTGGAGATAGTGATGCATGAAACCTTTATTGCAAAGACGGAAACCTACGTAGAGTTAAATTATAAGTGTACGATTCCTTTCGTTATAGGAATACAGACAAGCGATAATATTGGAGGAAACATTATCCCAGTATATGCATCAGGGTTGCGCCCTTCAAGCGAATGGAAAAAAGTTTATATAGGCTTGCAACAAATATTGATACAATATCCTAACAAAGCTTGCCGCTTGTTGATAATGGCAGCGCCGGAAACAAAAGATGGTGGGTATGTATTAATGGACAACATTAAAATACTGAGTAGAAAATAATATGAGGTCATTATCTCCAAAGAAAAAAGCTGCAATTAAGTGGTTAGCGATATTAGATTATCTAGCTGCTGTATTTGCATGGTTTGTATTTTGGATGTATCGCCAACAACTTTTGGGAAAAGCCGATTTCACTACGGTATGGAGCCAACTATATCTTAAAGATATATTGGTAACACTATTTGTCATTCCTGTAGGTTGGTTGTTTCTATACCTACTTTCAGGTACCTATTTTGATTTGTATCGGAAGTCTCGTCTGAACGAAATAAATCGTACTCTGATCTCTTGTATCATTGGTAGCATCATTATAGCTCTTTTTGTTTTTGCCGATGACAAAGATGATTATACCTACTTCATTCAAATGACGGGGCGCTACTTATTAATTCATACTATTTGCACCCTTATTGTTCGGTGGGCGCTTCTTAGTAAAGTAAAACGCTCATTGAAAAAAGGGAAAGTAGGCTTTAATACACTAATCATTGGGGGAAATGATAAAGCCATTGAGATTTATAAAACCGTATCTGAAAGCCATAAAGCACTTGGGAATATTTTTAAAGGATTTATTTATTCCAATAAAGAAGTGTCGAATGGCATGAGTCAATACCTTACCAAATTAGGGTCTTTAGAAAATCTGGAAAATATAATAGATGATTATGAGATAGAAGAAGTATTGGTAGCCGTGGACTCAAGCGAACATCATTTACTTGAAAACATCCTAACAAGATTATGTTATCGTCCAGTCGTTGTAAAAGTTTTGCCGGACTTATACGATATCATTTCAGGTTCTGTAAAGACTTCTAACGTTTATGATGCGGTGTTAATTCATATCCATCCGGATTTGATGCCTGACTGGCAACGTGTATGCAAACGTACCATTGACATTGTTGCTGCATTTTTTGCCATCATCATTCTTTCACCTCTATATGTATTAGCTGCTATCAAAGTCAAGCTATCTTCACCCGGAAATATTTTTTATAAACAAGCCCGTGTTGGACGTTTCGGTAAAGTGTTTAATATCTATAAATTCCGCTCGATGTACACGAATGCAGAAGCCAATGGGCCTGCATTATCCAGTGACGATGATCCACGAATCACCAAATGGGGAAAGGTAATGCGTAAGTGGCGAATTGATGAAATCCCTCAATTCTTCAACATATTAAAAGGGGATATGTCTTTGGTAGGGCCACGTCCGGAGCGGGAACATTTTATAAACATCATTGGTGAAACCCATCCACACTACAAATATCTTCATAAGGTAAAGCCGGGATTAACTTCTTGGGGGATGGTGCAATACGGCTATGCAGAAAATGTAAAAGAAATGACCGAACGAATGAAGTATGACTTACTTTATATAGAAAACTGCTCATTAGCACTTGATGCAAAAATCATGTTATACACGTTCTTGGTAATCGTTCAAGGACGAGGAAAATAATCGTTAGCCTTCTACAAACAATTCACCGGCAATTCTATCTGCTATCAGCTTTCCTTTTTTAGTAAGGAGGAGTGTTTGTCCTTGTAGTAAAAGGTATTCTTGCTGTATGAAAGATTGGGCTGCCGTTACTATCATTTCTTTAAAGCCTTTACCATACTTGATTCCAAGAGTGTTTAAATCACATCCCCATTGCGTTCTGAGGGTTGTCATAACATATTCGTTCACTTGATTAGCAATGGTGAGTTGCTCCTCTTGATGAGCCGCAGGATGAAGTCCCATCATTGATTTGATATAGGTAGAATTGTTGGCAATATTCCATCTACGTGACGCTCCATTAAAAGAATGAGCTGAAGGACCAATGCCTAAATAATGATGTCCTCTCCAATAATTAGTGTTGTGTATCGCATAATGATCTTTTAAAGCTAGATTAGAGATTTCATAATGCTCATAATGGAGTTGAGAAGCTTGGTCTATTAAGATTTCAAACTGTGCTGCTGCTTTCTCTTGGTCTAAAGGTTCAGTTAATTTCTTTCGGATATTATGATGCAATAAGGTGCCTTCTTCTACCGTTAAAGCATAAGCAGAAAAATGAGGAATTTGTAGCACTTGTACACGTTGAAGGTTGGCTTGCCAATCAACATCTGATAAAAAAGGAGAACCGTAAATAAGATCGATAGTTAGGTTGGTGAAGCCGGTATCTTGAGCTACTTTAATTGCATAGTCTGCTTCTTGAGCATTATGACTTCGATTCATAAATTTCAAATCATCATCTTGAAAGGATTGAATACCGATGCTCAAACGACTGACTGGTGTAGCTTTTAATGATTTTAAGTAAGCAGGTTTTAGATCGTCAGGGTTGGCTTCTAAGGTAAATTCTTGAAGAGAATTGCAACTGTAATCGGCAAGTAGCGTATCCATCAAACGATTGATTTCATCGGCAGAAAGCAGTGATGGCGTGCCACCTCCAAAATAAATAGTATCTATAGTAGCTCCTTGGAGGTATTCTTTTTGTTGAATAAGCTCTGTATGTAATGCTTCAAGCAATGCCTCCTTTTGAGATAGAGAAGTGGAAAAATGAAAATTACAATAGGTGCACTTTTGTTTGCAAAAAGGAATGTGGATATAGATACCTGCCATGTGTTATTTTTGAGCTGATGAAACTACTACTTGTCGTTTTGAATATGGTGCTTTGTAGTATCAACGTAATAGCGCAAAGCTACAACGTAGTAATACATCCTGTAGATAGCCCACAGAAAAATCTACCAATTACACCTTTAATAGATAACAACTTTCCGAACGAATCGGCTGCATACACGTATATACATCGCTTAGTGCCTACTTGCCAAGCGCATGGCTATCTTGAAGCTTCGGTTGATAGAGTTACCATATCAGACACTACTTTTCATGTAGTTTTTTATTTAGGAAAAAAGTATCAATGGGGAATCATTAAACTAGAAAACCTACCAACAGCTATAAAATCAAAATATAGTATTGCTTCATCCAATAGCTCTGAAGACAATAAGCTAATACCGGAAAAAATTGCAGCCATAACAGAAAGTACACTACAATGGGCAGAACAACACGGCTACCCTTTTGCCTCTGTATGGCTTGATGCTTCTTCGTCTGTTCTGCCTTTTGAGTTGCAAGCCAGCTTTAAATGGGAGCCCGGGGCATTACAAAAATTAGACTCTATTTATATTGAGTCGAAAACTAAGATTTCAAAAAACTATTTGTTACGGTATCTTGATTTGAAGCAAGGTGAAATTTATAATGAAAAAAAACTTCAAGCCATCTCCAATCGATTAAATCAATTGCCTTTCTTACAAGAAGATCGCCCTTGGGTGATGGAGTTTAAACCATTTGGGAACACCTTGTATCTCCATGTAAAAGAGAAGAGCGCTAATACACTGAATGCCTTGGTAGGCTTACTTCCTAATAGTGTAGAAACCGGTAAATTTTTATGGACAGCGGATGCTAATTGTTTACTTCAAAATATTTTGGGAACGGGTGAGGTAATACAAGCCTCTTATCAAAACCTACAATATAAATCCCCAAGAATGAAAGCCAATGTTAGCTTTCCCTACTTAATACAATCGGCGATAGGTATAGATGCTTCCTTTGATTTGTTTAAAAAAGATACTGCTTTTAGACGTACTACATTTCAAGGTGGTTTGAGATATCAAATAATTGCGGCGAACTTTTTACGGGTGTTTTATCAAGTTCAAAGTAATCGATTAGGGGTTGTAGATACACAGTGGGTAAAGGTGCAGAAACGCTTACCGGAAATGGCTGATGTAAAGGCGTCGGGTGCTGGATTAGAAATCAATTACCAAGCATTAAATCATATTATCCATCCTTCCAAAGGTTGGGATGGCAAAGTGGTGGCTACGGTTTTGCAAAGACAGGTGAGGAAGGTAGATGCGATTACTAGCCTTAAAGATGCCTCGGGATTTTCTTATGGTTCGTTATATGATTCGGTATTGCCAATATCAAGGCAGTTGCTGCTTACAGCTTCCTTTAATTATTATCTGCCTGTTTTTCAAAAGGTAGTTTTAAAATTGGCGTATTCAGGCGGCATCATGATGGGAAAAGATTTTTTCAAAAATGAGTTATATCAAATTGGTGGGTTTAAATTACTTCGCGGATTTGATGAACAAAGCATATTTACCAATCATTTTCAGGCAATAGCAACAGAGCTACGGCTACTGCTGGATGCTTATTCTTACTTCTATGTTTTTAGTGATAATGCTTTTGTAGCCTCTAAATATATGGGCTACAATAAAGATGATATTTATAATGGATTTGGTATAGGTACGGCACTACTCACCAAAAATGGTTTGTTTTCTATCAGCTATGGATTGGGTAGGCATCAAGGTGCGTCTGTCTCATTTAAACAATCTAAAATTCATTTTGGTTACACGGCTTATTTTTAAGGTAACGTTTCGTAAATATTTATACCTACCAGTTTTTCCCTCTGTCTTTAATGCTAGCTGCAATTTTTGCCTTACAGAATTCATGAAAAGAGGCTTCATCAAAACTTATACTCTTGATATTCCATTGTAGCAAACGATTGTCGAGGCAATCAATAGTGATGATACCATAACGAAGAATGACTTGTTCTATTTCATACCAATTTAACGACAAGTTGCCATTGGCTTTAGGTAGTAAAATTCCTTTTTCATTAATGATTACCTTTCTTTCGCCAGTGGGTGCTTCCCAAAATATAGCAAAGAATAAACAGCCGGCTATGATTGCAAACATGGCGGCTGGGTAAGTTACTTGAAGCTTCCAAGCTATAAAGGCAAAGCCACTAAAGAGTATCAATTCAATAATGCGAATCACTCGATTCATGGGATGATTGCCAAACCAACGATTCTTGACAATTAATAGCCCCAAAAGGGCGATTCCTAAAATAAAAGTCATAGGTCCACCCCATTTGAGTAAATGGAAATAATGAAATTTATCACCAGCTGTTTTTGCAAAAAATACATAAAGCAAAAACTCCATGACCCCTGTGATGATGAGCAAAAAACAAACAGCAAGGTGCAATAACAAGATATAACTACGTTTCCCGCGAGTATCTTCTATAGGTATTTCAAAATGCATGGCGCAAAGGTAAGTGGGTAAACCTTGATGATTTCAAGTTTTAAAGAATCTTGA
>CALMXV010000431.1 GCA_937871155.1 uncultured Taibaiella sp.
ATTGGTCTTTGCTATTACTTTAACCATTGGAAAAGGGTTTTGGAATATTTTCATAGCCATCGGATTGACCATGTGGGTAAGCACTGCTCGCTTGATAAGAGGGCAGGTAATGGCATTGAAAGAGATGGAATACATTACAGCAGCAAAAGCATTAGGGTTTTCGGATAGGCGAATAATTTTCAAACATATTTTACCCAATATTGCCGGTCCTATCATGGTGATGGCAGCCAGTATTTTTGCTACGGCTATTTTAGTGGAAGCAGGGTTGAGCTTTTTAGGTATAGGTGTACAGCCTCCACAACCTTCTTGGGGCTTAATGATAAAAGAACATTATAATTTTTTAATCACCAACCGACCTATGTTGGCTATCATTCCCGGAGTAGCCATTATGGTTTTAGTATATGCCTTTAATGTGTTAGGAAATGCTTTACGAGATGTACTAGATGTGAAAGAATAAATCCTTAAACATCTAATGACTATTCTGTAAGGATTTGAATGCTTCGGGTAAATATTGGATAAGATCGCTTGCAGTCAAGGATTCCATACCCAATTTTTCTACTGCTTTATCGCCAGCTAATCCATGCAAATAAACGCCCATTATGGCAGCTTCTTTAGGCTCATAATTTTGAGCAATTAGCGCTAAGATGATACCGGTCAATACATCTCCAGAGCCGGCAGTAGCCATTCCTGCATTTCCGGTACTATTATACCAACACTCTCCTTCTGGAGTTAAGATAGTAGTATGATGACCTTTTAATACAATAATGACATTGTGGAGCATTGCCATGGAGCGAGCCGTTTCTACTCGTTGTAAAGTATTAGTACTTGTACCAAATAAACGTTCAAACTCTTTGTGGTGTGGCGTAAGGATAGTATTAGGATGAAGTTGATGAAGCAATTCTTTATGCTGAGAAAGCATATTGAGTGCATCAGCATCTAAAACAAGATTTGATTTATGGGTTTCAATAAATTGTATGAACGCTTTGATAGTAACATCCATTAACCCAAGACCGGGACCTATGGCTACTATGGAATAATTTTTATTATTACAAAACTGCTCAAAGGAACTAATATATTTTTCACTTTGTGTGAGACA
The DNA here is from genome assembly GCA_937871155.1 of uncultured Taibaiella sp. GTDB lineage: Bacteria > Bacteroidota > Bacteroidia > Chitinophagales > Chitinophagaceae > JAFIGV01. The sequence goes on from CALMXV010000431.1 coordinate 1,097, forward strand.
CATTGCTTCGGGCACTAAAGTCTGAAACATCGTATAGCCAGCTTCTGGTATCAGCGCAGTTATTTTTCCGACTCCACTTCTTAAGCAAGCTTTTGATGCTAAGGCTATCGCTCCCATCATACCATAGCTTCCTCCAGCAATGGCGGCGTGACCGTAGCTGTCTTTGTGACTAAAAGGTGGACGTGGTTGGTAAATTGAGCACAGGTATTCTTTGTCTGTAAGGAAGTAATGACTGTGGGTTTCTTTACAAAACTGAGGATGGATACCAATGGGCAAAAGGCATACCTTACCGATAAATGCTTGGCTTTCT
>CALMXV010000432.1 GCA_937871155.1 uncultured Taibaiella sp.
AAGCGGTATCTCCTAATTCTTTTGCATAGGCTAAGGCTTGCTTTACATTCACGGTATATCCATAAAGCATTTCATCCACTCCATGTCCATCCATCGAAACCGTAATTCCATCCGCACGCATACCGCCATATACACCATCAAGTATAAACAAGGGAGTAGAGTATATGGTATCATAGCTTTCTACACTTTCCAATAATAATTTTACTAAGTCTTTGCTACCGGTATTCACATCCAAAAAAACACCTTTTCCGTTGACATGTTTTAATACTTGTTCTGCATAGGCACGTTCATCTTGTTCTGTTCCCGGAAAGGTGGCTACAAACGCTTTTTGCCAATCTTCGGGTAAGCGGTACAACGATTTTTCTTTGGATACGATATGATGTATCGTAGCATATACCGAAGATGAGTCTAAGCCACCACTCAATGCAGATGCAATACTTACATCACTTCTTAGACGTAGTTTAATGGCATCGGTAAATAAGGCTAATAATTGTTCAGTTTGTGCTTCATAGGATTCCGGTACGGCTACCAAATGGTCGGCAGTACACCACCATTGATTTTGATGAAGGGTTCCATCTTTCTTTACTACCAGCTGATGACCGGGTTGTATTTGTTCGAGGTCGTTAAAGATTGTTTTTCCCAAACCTTCCAGCCCCCAAGGGTTTTGTATTAAGTAACTGGTATGCGCTTTATGTGCTGTTCGGGTATAGCCTGTTACATGTTTGAATTGGTTGGTTTCAGAACCAAAAACCAACTGATGATTCGCTTGATGTAAATAATAGAGTGGCTTGATGCCAAATCGGTCGCGAGCCAACCAAAGTTCTTGCTGGTCTTCATCCCAAAGTGCGAATGCCCAAAACCCGTTAAAACGATATAAACATTCTTTGCCCCAAGCACGATAAGCTGCTAAAACCACTTCTGTGTCGGTGTCTGAAGTAAACGTAAAGCCTTTTTGGATAAGCTCTTCCCGCAGTTCTACAAAATTGAATATCTCTCCATTGAACACAATGGATAATTTGCCGGTAGTATCCTGCATGGGTTGCGCACCCAGTGTTGATAAGTCTAAAATTGAAAGCCTTCTATGTCCTAAGCCTAAATGCGCAGCAGGGTGAATCCAACAGCCTTCGCCATCCGGACCACGATGGATGATGGCATCGGTTAATGCTTTTATCTCTGGCTGTGTAACAGCTGCTGAAGAAAATCTAAATATTCCGGCTATACCGCACATAAGTTATGGAAGCGTATTCAGTGAGTTATTGTAGTGGATGATGATTATTTAATGACGATATAAGGCTTTCTACCATTATAGGACGAGGCTGTTTGTGTAAAAGAACTTTCAAAGCTACCAATCAATTTTTTCATCTTGCTGAGTACGTACAATTCCACTAAAGAATCTTTAATAGCTTCTGTACTATCACGACCATATTGGATATCTGCAGTAAAAATATGATTCCCAAACTGAGCCTGCATAAATGCCTTTTCTTTAGGGTCGTCGGTAGCTAAGTAAAATTGAACCTCCGGGTTTTGCGATATTTCTTGTTGCATCGCTTGTACATATTTATCTGTAGTACTTATTTCTATTGCTTTTAGCTGATCGGTTCTTCGAATATGTACGCCACAAGTATTGGAGCCCATTTGTTGTAGTAGGTTGTTAGCTCTTGCCAATATTTCAGGTAAGGGCTTAAAGTATTCATAGGTACTCATATCATCGCCAAAGAAGCGAGAGTACGAGCGTAAGTAATAACTTTTTTTAGGCCAAAGCGAATCCCACTGGTCTTTGCTGTATTGCTCAAAAGCGGCATCATATCCAGGCTTACCATCCATGAAGTCATAGAAGATTTTGAAATACGCTTTCCCGGGTACACAGTCATCCCATTCAGGATTGTCGATGAGTAAGGGTTTAAAATATTTTTTTATTCTTCCCGTAAAATGGCGGTCGTAATATTCATTTAGGTATTGCCCTTCGGGGCGGTTGAAAATATGCTTGATGCGTGCTTCTTTGGGAAAGGGTTCGAACAAGGCATCTAGCGGAGCATGAAGTTC
>CALMXV010000433.1 GCA_937871155.1 uncultured Taibaiella sp.
CCTACAATAGACAAGATTATATTGGTGCTGCTATTGAAAGTGTCTTAGCCTCTACTTACACCCATTTTGAACTGATCATAGTAGATGACCGTTCCAGTGATCAAACTTTCGCTATAGCTAAAGCGTATGAGCAGCAAGATGTCCGAGTAAGCGTATATCAAAATCCAAAAAATCTAGGGGATTATTCTAATAGAAATCAAGCAGCATCTTATGCAAAAGGAGATTATGTAAAATACTTGGATAGTGATGATATGTTGCAACCGTGGGGATTGCAAGTGATGGTGTATTGTATGGAACAGTTTCCAGAGGCAGCCTTTGGCACTAGTGCTAATAGAGAAGAACAAAAAATTTATCCAAAACTTTATACATCTGTAGAAGTATATCGAGAATATTACTATCGAAATAATGTCTTATCCGTTGGGCCAACGGGGGCTATCATGCGAAGAAAACCCTTTGAAGAGGTAGGGCGTTTTTCAGGATTGAATTACTTGGGAGATATGGAACTCTGGCTCAAGATGTCACAAAAATATCCTGTGGTACATATGCCGCCCGGGCTTATCTATTGGAGAGAACATGAAGGACAAGAAACAGTCAATGAACGGAAGAATGAACAGATAGAGGTAAACCGACTAACGCTTGATGCAAGGCTTTTATTAGATGAAAACTCACCACTTTCAAAAGAGGAAGCAACGACTATCATTCAAAATCTAAAAAACATTAAAACTCGTAATGCTTTGTTATTAGCACTGAAAGGCTCGCCAATACAAGCTTTAAAGAAATGTCGTTTATTTAAAATTGGCATTAGTGATGTATTGAAAGCTTTGAAGAAAAATCAAACGATACACTAGCATATTCTCTACTGTCCTATCTCGTACTCATGACCCCTAATATATCCATCAGTATAATTATCCCTTGCTATAATGCAGCAAAATATATCAAAGAAACTCTTGATAGTATTTTACAACAGACGTTCAAAGACTTTGAAGTTATCTTAATTGATGACGGCTCTAAAGACGATACGGCTTCTATTATCCAATCCTATCAAGATGCTAGAATCCGATTTTATCAACAAGCCAACCAAGGACAATGTAAGGCTTCCAATTATGGCTTGTCATTAGCTCAGGGGAAATACATAAAGTTTATAGATGCCGATGATATCATCAACGAAACACACCTACAAGCACAATGGGAGCAAATAAATGGTGCTACAGATGTCTTAGCTTCTTGTGCCTGGGGTAGATTCTACGATGATAATCCCAACTCCGCCGAGTTTATTCCTGAAACTGTTTGGAAAAATATGCCTTCTTTAGAGTGGATTAAAGCCTCCTTATCTCAAAGAAACGACATGATGGGTGCTTGGGTATGGCTTATCCCAAAAGAATTACTTGATACAACTGGCGGTTGGGACGAACGCCTTTCACTAAACAACGATTTTGAGTTTAGTATGCGTCTTTTGACTCATGTTAAAGAAGTGCGTTTTGCTGAAGAGGCTAAATTATTTTATCGCTCCGGTTTGGCTACTTTATCTCAAACTACTTCCCGAAAAGCCTTTCAGTCGGCTATTTTATCCAATGAATTAGGCTGTAGTTATCTTTTACATAAAGAAGATACCCCTGAAACGAGAAGCTTATGTGCCAACCGCTATCAGGAATGGGTATTCAGAATTTATCCAAGCAATAAAGATTTAGTAAGACAACTAGAGCGAAAAATAAAAGTATTGGGCGGGAGTAAGAGAAAGATTGAAGGAGGCAAGGTTTTAACAACTTTGGCAACCCTCTTGGGATGGAAAGCTGCCAAGTATATCAAAACCGTAATGGAACAAAAAGGTTATAAAAAAATGCCTTTTAATTAAATTGAAACAGCAGCAAATACTTTTCGTTACTACTTCCAATATGGCTACCAATCCTAGACTGGTGAAAGAAGTAGCCCTTGCTTTATCGTTACATTATAAAGTAACCGTGATTGCATTTATTTTTAATAATTGGAGTAAGCCGCTTAATGACTCCATCAAAAAACAATTGGGCTCAACCGTAAATTGGATAGAGATTTCAGGCGATAGAAAACCTTTTTTCCCTTGGCTCTTCAGCTCCTTACTACAGTCGATTTGTAAAAAATTAGTTTCTCTAAACCTCTACAATACCGCAATCATTTCTCAAGCCTTACAAAAACGTTCTGTCTTAATTTCTCAAGCTTTAAAAAAATGTTCAAAGGATAAAATTGACTTGATTGTTGCACATAATCCTGGTGCATTTTATCCGGTATATTCGTTTGCACAAAAAAATCAAATACCCTTTGGAATTGATGTTGAAGACTATCACCCGGGTGAATACAAAGAGGATGTAACCATAAAACAATATAAAAATCTTTTTAAAAATATCTTACCTAAGGCAAACTATATAACCCATGCTGCTGCCCCAATTGGTGAGGAGGTTTTAAAAGATACTTTTTATCAAGGCACCATTTTAGAAGTGCTAAATGCTTTTCCAAATAAGGAATTTGAGGCAATAACTCCTATTCAAAAAAACACGGGTATATTAAAAATTGTTTGGTTTTCTCAGCATATCAGCAAAGGACGCGGTTTGGATGAGCTGCTTCAAAATTGGCATTCGTTGAAAGACCTTTCCATAGAGTTACATTTAATTGGAGCATTAGACCCATCCATGAACGTATGGATAGATGGTTTTAAAAACATCATCATTCATTCACCAATGACTCAATCTGAATTGCATCAGTTTTTGCTGAGCTGTGATGTAGGACTTGCTTTAGAAGATAAGTTCAGTAATTATAATCGAGACCTTTGTATCACCAATAAGATAATTGCATACTACCAGGCAGGGCTGAGTATCATTGCTACGGATACATTAGGTCAACAAAGTTTTTTTAAAAGATATCAACCCAATGGAAGCATCATTGCACCCGATGAATTGATTAAAACAATTCAAGAATTGAACCCTTCAATGTTTATCAATAAGGCACAACCACAACTTAATTGGGAAA
>CALMXV010000434.1 GCA_937871155.1 uncultured Taibaiella sp.
TTAATCATTATGTTTCTTCACTAAAAGAAGTTTTACAAAAAGAATATGATGCTGTTTTTATTGGCTCCGGTGCCCCTAAAGGTCGCGACCTACCTGACTTACCCGGAAGAAGTGAGGGAGCAGCGAATATTCATATCGGCATCAATTGGTTGGCTAGCGTAGCTTTTGAACATACTAAATCCATTGGTAAAAAAGTATTGGTTTTAGGCGGTGGAAATACCGCAATGGATTGTTGCCGCACAGCAAGAAGACTTGGAGGAGAACAAGTAAAAGTAGTGGTAAGAAGTCCTTATTCAGAAATGAAAGCGTCTCCTTGGGAAAAAGAAGATGCGATGCACGAAGACATACCTATCCTTGACAATCATGTACCAAAATCATTTGTAATCAAAGATGGAAAACTAGCCGGTATGTTATTTGAAAAAGTACATGCTGTTTATGAAGAGGGTAAAAGGAAATTGGTGCCTACCGGAGAGCCTGAAGTGTTTTTTGAAGCCGATGATGTACTGCTTGCAATTGGTCAAGAAAATAGTTTCCCTTGGATAGAAAGAGACTTGGGTATCGAATTTGATAAATGGGGAATGCCTATAGTAGATGCTATTACCCATGCTTCTACGCATCATCAAGTATTCTTTGGAGGAGATGCTGCTTTTGGACCTAAGAATGTAATCACTGCTGTTGCACAAGGACATCAAGCGGCTATATCCATTCATCTTTTTTGCGAAGGCTTAGACCTGAAAGGCGATCGCCCTGCTCCATTTGTCAATTTGCATAGTATGAAAATGGGCATTCATGAATGGGGGTATGATAATAATATTGTCAACGACCAACGATATATCGTACCACAAGCAGATAAAAAGGTTACACTAAAAGATAGAAAGAAAGAAGTAGAACTCGGCTTTGACCCTTTACAAGGATTTCAAGAAGCACAGCGTTGTCTCAATTGTGATGTACAAACCGTTTTCACAAAAGATAAATGTATAGAATGTGATGCTTGTGTAGATATTTGTCCTACTTATTGTATTACGTTTACCAACAATGAAGAAAATGAAGCGGACTTAAGAGCTAAGCTTAAAATGCCTGCTGCAAATGAAGAACAAGACCTCTACGTATCGGATGTGCTGCCCACAAAAAGAGTAATGGTAAAGGATGAAAACGTATGTCTTCACTGTGGCTTATGTGCAGAGCGCTGCCCTACTTCCGCTTGGGATATGATGCAGTTTTATTATAGCACTACCAAAGCTCATCAAATTGAATCCGCAGTTGCAGCACAATAAACAACTTTCTATATTACCTAGAGTCAACAAAAATTTAGCAACCCTTAAGGCTTGTAGTTAAAACATAAAACAATAAAGAATACCATGGTTAATGATTTTGTTATTCGCTTTGCCAATGTAAATGGTACCGGCTCTGCTAGTGCCAATTTCTTATTTACAAAAGCAATTTTTAGAATGGGCATTCCTGTGACTCCTAAAAATATATTCCCTTCCAATATTCAAGGACTACCCACTTGGTATGAAGTGCGTGTGAGTGAAAAAGGCTGGTTGGGCAGACGAGAAGGAATAGATTTCATGGTATGCGTCAACCCTCAAAGTATGGCTCAAGATGTAGCCTGTGTAAAACCCAACGGCTACTTTTTATATGATAGCTCCAAACATTTACAAGACTCCTTTATCCGCCCTGATATTCACTACATTGGCATCCCATTGATGGATCTATGTAATGAAGCTTATAGCGACCCACGTCAACGACAACTTTTTAAGAATGTAGTTTATGTAGGTGCTTTATCTGCCTTGATGGATATAGAGTTTGATGTTCTTAAAGAATTGCTCCATGATCAATTCAAAGGAAAAGAAAAGCTGGTAGCACCTAATATCAAAGCACTTCAAATGGGGATTGATTATGTCAAAGAAAACTTTCAATATCCAATAGAATATAGAGTAGCACGTCGCAACTTAGTTGGCGATGCCATCATGATTGATGGCAATACTGCTTGTGGCTTAGGAGCAGTTTATGGTGGTGCTACTGTATGTGCTTGGTATCCCATTACCCCTTCTACATCTGTTGCAGAAGCCTTCAACGACTATGCTGAACAGTATAGAATAGACCCAATAACCGGTAAAAAGAATTTCACCTTTGTACAAACAGAAGATGAACTTTCTGCGATGGGTATGGTAATAGGTGCCGGCTGGAATGGAGCTAGAGCCTTTACTGCTACAAGTGGCCCGGGCATTTCCCTTATGAATGAATTTATTGGCTTAGCTTATTTTGCTGAAGTACCGGCTGTACTAGTAGATGTGCAACGTACCGGCCCATCTACCGGGATGCCTACTCGCACCCAGCAAAGTGATGTACTTGCCGCTGCTTATGCTTCTCATGGCGACACTAAGCAAGTACTTCTCTTCCCTTCTACTCCCAAAGAATGTTTTGATATGACGGCAGAAGCCTTTGACTTAGCCGAACAATTACAAACGCCCGTTATCCTTCTTACTGATCTTGATTTGAGTATGAATGACCATATTTCACCACCACTTTCTTGGGATGATAATAGAAAATATCAAAGAGGAAAAGTTCTTACAGCTGATGACTTAGAACAGGCAAAACAATTCGGGCGTTACTTAGATGTAGATGGAGATGGCATTCCTTATCGGACGTATCCTGCAACCCATCCTACCAAAGGTTCTTTTTTCACAAGGGGAACTTCTAGAGATGAATATGCAAAATATACCGAAGATGGAGAAGTGTATAAACGCAATATGGATAGGCTAATAAAGAAATGGAACACTGCTAAAACCATGATACCTCAGCCGGAAATTTATCAGCAACAAACCACTTCAAAAATTGGAATCTTGTTTTATGGGACTTCAAAATATGCTGCAGAAGAAGCAATATATCTTTTAAAAGAGCAACACAAAACATTTGATGCCCTGAGAGTGAAAGGATTCCCATTTCATCAAGATGTAGTTGACTTTATCAACAACCATGAAAAAGTTTTTGTGATAGAACAAAATAGAGATGCACAATTGCGCAGCCTATTAATGATAGAACTTAATGCTTATCCCAATAAGTTATGCTCCATTCTTAATTATAATGGGATGCCAATAACAGCAGCAGATATCATTGAGCAACTCGAACAGCAATCCATCCTATAAAAAATCTTATTTCAATTACGTCAAAAAATAATTCCCGTGACTTACTTACGTCCTACCTTCCGACATCCACAGCTTCCGCAAAACAACTTAGGATACACAATGGCTGCCTATGAAGGAGCCCTATCTACCCTTTGTGCCGGTTGTGGGCATGATTCTATCAGTGCCGGTATTATACAGGCTTGTTACGAACTCAATATAGAACCGCATAAAGTAGCTAAGCTTTCGGGAATTGGCTGCTCTTCAAAAACGCCTACTTATTTTTTAAGTAATTCACATGGCTTTAATTCCGTACATGGAAGGATGCCATCTGTAGCCACCGGTGCCAACCTTGCTAATAGAGACTTACTTTATTTAGGTGTTTCTGGTGATGGCGATACAGCATCAATTGGCATGGGTCAGTTTGCTCATGTCATTCGTAGGAACTTAAACATGGTATATATTGCTATGAATAATGGATGCTATGGTTTAACCAAAGGACAAGATTCGGCTACTGCTGATGAAGGTTCTAAAAGCAAGGCAGGCAGTGTCAATATGTTTCCTCCTATCGACCTTGCCAGCTTGGCAATTGAGTTAGGGGCTTCCTTTGTTGCACAAAGTTTTTCAGGAGATAAAGAACAACTAGTGCCACTTATAAAAGCAGCGATAGCCCATAAAGGATTTGCTTTTATCAATGTGATTTCCCCATGTATAACTTTTAATAACAATCCAGGTTCTACAAAATCTTATCAATATGTAAGAGAACATGCTGCCCATACTGGAAGGATGGATTATGTACCAGAAATGAAAACCATCACTACCAATTATGATTCGGGAGCTTCTACTCAGATCGAACTACATGATGGTAGTGCTATACAACTTCACAAATTGGATGATACTTGGAATCCTGAAGATAGGCTTTCAGCTATAACTGCTTTAAAACTTACAGCAGCAAAACAAGAAGTGTTGACAGGACTTTTATATATTAATCCCAATCCTATAGAGCTGCATGAAATCTTAAACACAAGCGATACTCCGTTGAATCAGTTAAAAGAAGAAGTGCTTTGTCCTGGCAATGAAAAACTGCAAGCATTAAACCAAAGTTTTAGATAAGCAGTTGCAAGTATTCCAAAGAAGCAAACAATTGTATCCTTGGGAAAACTATCCAGACTTGTCCGAATTAGTACGACATTTTAAATTTTGATAAAAGTTCCGAAATAAATTTTGAATTTTTAGCTCTCATTCTAGTTTCTTTATGGCTTATTTGGTTGTAAATTCGGGCATCTGTAACTATTTTACAATCATCAACTGTTGCATTTGGTGTTTGAATTCAGCAAACATTAACTATGGAAAATAAAAACGAAAATAATACTTCAATAATATCTACCGGTTCGACAAGTATAGTTAGAGCAAATAATTCGTTTTT
>CALMXV010000435.1 GCA_937871155.1 uncultured Taibaiella sp.
ATCCAATGCTTCCGCTTGTGCTTTAGTGCGTGGAAAGCCATCGAAGATAAATCCACGAGCATTAGGATGACCGTCTATCTTGGAGCTTATCATTCCTATTACAACTTCATCGGGTACCAGCATGCCTTGATCCATGTATTTTTGAGCTTCTACCCCTAATGTAGTGCGATTGCTTACTTCTTCACGTAATAAATCACCTGTAGAGATATGCATGAGCTGATACTTAGTAACAATATTGGCAGATTGTGTTCCTTTGCCGCTTCCGGGAGGACCAAATAAAATAAGATTATACATAAAGTAAAATACGTTAAACAAAACAAAGGTAATCATCCACTGCTTTCTTCCTAATCATCATTTGAAATTATTCTATACAAGCTTTAGAATTCAAGCTTGAAAGCTAAAAACAGCTTTTAAATAGCTTCACCTATGAGTTTTCTAATAGCAACAGAAGCAACTACTGCTCCAAACGTAGCAGGCATATAAGAGATCGTGCCATAGGCAGATTTCTTATAGTTTTTACCATCCGTATGCATCAGGGATTCCTTGATGATTTCTTCTGGTGAAAATACAGTCGTAATGCCTTTATAAATTCCATGGCTCTTTAAATTTTTTCGTATTTGCTGTGCAAAAGGACAGTTATAGGTTTTTGAAATATCTACTACTTGAAGTTGTGTAGGGTCTAATTTTGCCCCAGCACCCATACTGCTTACAATGGGTAATTGATGAGCATAGGCTTGAACTAAGAATTGAACTTTAGGAGTAATACTATCTATCGCATCTATTATAAAATCCGGTGAGGTTGCTAAGCATTGCTCCACTTTATCAGGGTCTATGAAATTAGCAATGTTCGTTAGTTCCAACTCGGGATTGATGTCTAGTAATCGTGTAGCCATCACAGCAGACTTGGATTGCCCGATAGTTGAATGCAAGGCTGGCAACTGTCGATTCCTATTGGTAGTATCAATGATGTCGCCATCTATAATGGTTATTTTGCCAATACCTGCACGTGCTACAAATTCTGCGGCAAAAGAACCCACGCCTCCCATGCCAACAATCAACACATGCTTTTCAGATAATCGTTTTAGTACTTCTTCTCCTATTAATAAAGACGTACGAGACAACCAAGAGAAATCTTTCATCGTGCAAAGATGGTATTGAAATTTTGTTCTACCATAGTTTTCATTTGCTCAATAGGTACTTGTTTTATTTGTGCAGCTACTTCGTAAATAGTTTTTAGGTCGAGCTCTGCATTATCAGTTTCTAAGAAAAAGCTATCGGATGCTACCGTCTTAAAAGCTTTGGCAGCTTCTGATTTAGGATTCATTAAGGCTTTACCAAAAGAAACAAAATGACCCGCTTGCCATAACTTGTCAATGCCTTTGTGATTGACTCCATGGAAAATAACTGGTTGTTGATGTTGGAATTTTTTCAATAACTGTAAAATGTCTTGATGGGAACGTACTGCATGAACTATAAGTGGTTTTTTAACTTGATTGGACAAGGCAATATGCCATTGAAATACTTTCACCTGTAGAGACCATTCTGTATCACAAGCTCTATCCAATCCACATTCACCAATAGCATAAACTTCTGTCATCAAAGCTTGGTCTTTAATAAAAGAAAATGCTTCGGTCATAGTTTCTTTCTGAAGGTCCCACGGGTGAAGACCTATGCTACAAGGGCGTTTCAAAGGAGAATCCCCTTTTTTTAAATTCAGCATACTCCAAGTGTCAGGCGTATTTGCTACATGATGCGTATGGATATCAATAAACATAAATTAAAGCTAACAAATACATTTTAAGTGGTTGTTCGCTGATCTCCCAACAAATAGCTAAAAGGAACCAATAGGTCGATAACGAACATAGTTGGATAAAAGTAAACCTAAAAAAGGGA
>CALMXV010000436.1 GCA_937871155.1 uncultured Taibaiella sp.
GAGATACTATACTCACTACAGGCTTAATGCAAGTAAAAGACGGAATGGATGTATTGATAACAAAGACTCAAGAATAAACAATAGCAACCATGAAGTCATTTAATGTACCGGTACAATATAGGAGCCCACTAGTAACTGCTATAAAGCAAGAGCGCAAAGCAATAGATCGTTTGAAGAAAGATTTTTCACCAACCGTACTTAGTATTGGCTCTCTAGAAATTGTCTTAGCAAGGCATTTCGGATTTTGCTATGGAGTGGAAAATGCTATTGAAATTGCTTTTAGAGCCGTTGCAGAAAATGAAGGGAAACGTATTTTCTTACTTAGTGAAATGATTCATAATCCTGGTGTAAACGCCGACCTACAATCGCTCGGCGTGAAATTCATTATGGACACATCCGGAAAGCTATTAATAGATTGGGATGAGTTGAACGAAAACGATATAGTCATCGTTCCTGCTTTTGGAACTACTTTAGAAATGGAAGCAAAGCTTCGTGCTAAAAACATTGAGCCTTCACACTACGAAACCACCTGTCCGTTTGTAGAAAAGGTTTGGAATCGCGCAGAAAAAATAGGGAAAGATGGTTATACGATTGTGGTTCATGGCAAGCCTAAACATGAAGAAACACGGGCTACTTTTTCTCATAGTCGTGCACACACCCCTACAGTAGTGGTAAAAGACATGAGCCAAACAGAACTACTTGCACAATACATCATCGGGGTGTTACCGGCTGAAAATTTCTATACCGATTTTCAAGGGCTGTACTCTGAAGGATTTGATGTAACTAAAGATTTAAAACGCATTGGTGTGGTGAATCAAACGACCATGTTGGCAAGCGAAACCCAAGGCATCTCCGACTATCTTAAAAATGTAATGATAGCAGCCTATCAGCTTACTCCTGAAAATTTATTTACTCGGTTTGCCGATACAAGAGACACCCTTTGCTATGCTACCAATGACAACCAAAGTGCCGTTCAAGCTATGTTGCAAGAAGCAGCAGACCTTGCTATTGTTATAGGCGGATATAATAGCTCCAACACCTCGCATCTTGTAGAGTTGTGTGAAGAAAAACTCCCCACCTATTTTATCAAAAATGAAGACTGTTTGTTATCTGCTCAGGAGATTTCTCACTTTAACCTTCACCAACATCAAGAACTGACAACTAGTGGCTATTTGCCAAATAAAAACCATTACAAAATCTTGATAACGTCCGGTGCTTCCTGCCCAGATGCTCTAGTGGAACGCCTTATCGTAAGGCTAGCTATCCTTACCGGCAACGAAAGTCATTTGGTAAAGCTGGAGGATGAGTGGAATGTTCAGTCATAATAGCTACCTCAATAATAAAAGCTTTCTGAAAATTTAAGCTGTCTATCGTTTAGATCCAATTCTAATTGTGTAGTAGCATCAATATATACCCCAACCGTAAACGCTTCATAGCTCGTAAAATTACACCGACAAGTACCATCCGTTATTCTTGCATACACGACTTGGTTTTCTTCAAAACTATCATGTAATAAAAAAGCTACTTCATGATGAAGTAATGTTTCGTGGTCTAAAATCAACGTTACTTTATGGGTATCTCCTTGCGGCACTACTTCAGCCCTTAGACTCCAACCATTTTTAGAAGCAACGCCTCCCCATCTATTCTTTTGTAAATCTTCTTTTATCAAAATTTCTTTTTTTAGCGCTTGTGCTACTTCATTTCGAAACGCTTCAGTTGGCTGATAGGCATAAAATTTTTGTGGAAGCCCTACCAGTTCACTGATATCTAACTCTAATTCGGTACCATCATATAATATCGCAGCTACTGTAAAATCTTCATAAGCGGTTACTGAAATACTGGCTTTGTTTTCTGAAAACGTTACAAACTGTACAGGCTGATGAAAGCTATCATGTAACAGTATGGCTGTTTTGGCACCGTCTTTTATTGTATTCTGCTGGTGTGTGATGATGATATTCACTTGGTAAAATGCAAAGCCAGGCTGTTGACTTTTTTCTGCTACGATAGCTGTAAGTAGAAATCCATTTTTAGAAGACTTACCTCCCCAACGGTTTTTATGTAAATCTAAGGGTACTTTAACTTGTCTATTTTTTAATAGCTCCTGAACATGTTCTTCAAATGATTTATCATCATATTTTATACGAATAGGAACCTTCCGAATACTCCAATTGGATGCCGGTAATTGGAACTTATCCTTAGTGGGTCTTGTAGGATAATTAGATTTTGAAATCTCTTCTTGAGGATTAAAATTTTCTTGTAATAACATACTAAGATGAATCGGTTCTTTAGAAATTATTACAAACAAAAATTCTTGTGCTTCTCTTACTCCTTGTTTAATATATTCATCATAGATAAAGCCATTCATCAAATTGTCTTCGTTATTCCCAAGCATTAGCTTCATCGCTTGTCCATCCAGTACATTGTGTACCGGATTGTAAAGGGTAATACCAAAAGTACTATCAAGGAAAAGAAAATTTACATAGAACGGAGTCTTGTCTTCTGTGCTCAATAACTCAACAGAACATCGAAACAAAGGGCTCTTTTGGTCACGATAGGTTAAATCGATGTAATTAGGATTAATGTAAGTTTTGCCAAAAACAGGCGTTTTATTATCAGTATCCAATTCTTGTCCTTCAATAATCTCAAACGCAATCTGAATGCTGTTGGTTGGAATTTTGTCTTGAGGATTGTCTAATTCTAATATGGAATACCATTGAGCAATAAAATCTAATTGGCGAACAAATACTTCTGGTCGCTGCTGAAATGAAAGTAAAGGCATGATGGCTGCGCCATGGGTTTCACTCTTTTTTCTTACGTAGTAGGTGTGTTCATGGGTTCTAACAAGGAAGCTTACATTTTCAGAATTGGGCACTACGTCAATAAAACGATGATACGTTGTTTGTAAGGCATTT